>JASJBE010000035.1 GCA_030066655.1 Woeseiaceae bacterium
GTTGCTGACTGCAGCGTCGAGTTCAGCGCCCGCTCGACGCGCAGTGCGCGGAGCTCGCGTGACACGACAGCCTGCAGGCGGCTGATGAGCTTTAAGGAAACGAGGTCCGATGCGCCCTGGCGCATCGCGTTCTCGATGGCCTCTTCATCGGCCTCATGGCACACGGCGATGACGGGCACTTCGGGGTTGAAGCGGTCTTTCTGCTTGATGACGGACCGGACCGGGTCCTTGAAGTTATCGAGATTCAGGATGATCAGCTCTACCTGTTCGTCGGTGAGCGTGTCGGCGATGCTTTTGGGCTTTTCGACCCAATGGCAATGGGCGGCCAGGCCGGCATCACGCAACGAACCGTTGACGAGCGCTACGTCGTCTTCGTTGCCGGTCAGTACAGCGATAGAGATACTATCGCGAGAGCTCAAACCACATTCCCTGTAGTCATTTCACGGTCGTCCTGATTCTGTAAAAGACAGCCCTGTCTTATGTGATAGCAGGGTACGTTCCGGCGCGTCATAAATGCGTGACGAGGCTCTAGTTTTTGGGCTTCAGACAGTTTCATTGCCGGGACGGCCGTATGGCTGGCAGCGCGCCCCGACTGCGGTATCATTCCCGCCACAGCCGAAAAGGGCGATCATTCCTGAGGAGCGGCGCGGGTTTCCCGCGACTAAGACATGGCGACATACAGCACAAACGAATTTCGGTCGGGATTGAGGATTATCATCGACGGGCACCCCTGCATCATCGTCGAAAACGAGTTCGTCAAACCGGGCAAGGGCCAGGCATTTAACCGGGTCCGGATCAAGAACCTGAATACCGGCAAGACGGTGGACAAGACCTTCAAATCGGGCGAGTCGGTCGAAGCCGCTGACGTCATGGATACCGAAATGCAGTACCTGTACACGGACGGCGAGTTCTGGCACTTCATGCAGCAGGACACGTTCGAGCAGTTTGCGGCGGACGAGAAGGCCGTCGGCGATGCGAAGGACTGGATCACCGATGGCGACGTGTGCGCGATCACCCTTTGGAATAACGCGCCGTTGATTGTCGAAGCGCCCAACTTCGTCGAGCTGGAAATCACCGAAACGGATCCGGGTGTCAAGGGAGATACCGCGAGTGGCGGCGTGAAGCCGGCGACGCTGTCGACCGGCGCCGTCGTGCGAGTGCCCCTGTTCGTCGATCAGGGTGAGACCATCAAGGTCGACACTCGCTCTCGGGAATACGTCTCTCGGGTCAAGTAGGGAGACGCGTCAGCCGCTGCTGCCGGGCAGCGCGGCTGACGGGCCGACAAAAGCCCCGCCTTACGCCGCCGTCGTCAGCGCGATCGCGAAGGACACTACTGCCAATAAACCACAGGCCGTTCGCAGGGTATTGAGCCGCGTCCACTTCACGAGATAGTTCTCCCAGACGGCGACCGATGCTTCGTCATCGGCCGACACGGCGGCCAGCTGGTTGTTCAGCGGCACGTTGCCGCGCACGGTCACGAGGAAGGTGCCGACGAGGTACAGCACGGCGCCGGTGTTCGCAAGCAGGTTCGCATAGGACCCGCCGATCGGCAGCAGCAGGATCACGACGCTTAGTATCGCTGTCGCAAAGAACGTCCCGATAAACGACAGGTTGATGACGACGACGTTAATCGACTGCATCGCCGCGATGCCTTCGGCCGGTCCGAGCCGGGACAGTGACTTCATGATGAAGCTCGAGAAGACGAACAGGCCGCCGCCGATGATGGCCGATCCCAGCAGCGCCGCAATGATAAGTCCCTGGTTTAATGACAACATGATCTGGCTCCTCAGAATGGGGTTCAGGGAGGCCGCCTTATCGCAAGGCGGCCTCTGTCAGGTTTTCAGGCGGCGGTGTTCCACACGCCTTTGGCCGCGACGTCGCGGGCGTAATCGGCAAAGTCCTTCGGCTCTCGACCCAGCGCGCGCTGGACACCATCGGTCAGGTGCGCGTTGCGGCCGTCGAGAACGGTCGCGAACAGGTAATCCAGCATCCAGACCACGTCCTTGGGTGCGCCGGACTCGGCGGCGCCCTCAACGAATGCGTCGTGCGGGACAGTCTGAAACCTGATCTGTCGTCCGGTCGCGCGCGTCAGGTCGCTGGCGATATCGTCGAAGGTCATCAGTCGCGGGCCCGTGACTTCATAGACCTCTCCGTCATGTCCGTCCTCGGTCAGCGCGGCGAACGCGACGTCCGCAATATCGTCGACGTCCACGAAAGGCTCCGGGATGTCGCTGGCCGGCAGCGCGATCGTGCCATTGAGCACCATGTCGATGAATGCACCTTCCGAGAAGTTCTGGTGGAACCAGCTCGCTCGAACCACGGTCCACTCGAGCCCGCTGCTCTTCACGATAGCCTCACAGGCCTGCGCCTCTTCTTCGCCGCGACCCGACAGCAGGACGAGGCGGCGCACGCCTTTTGTCTTCGCGAGGTCCACGAGGCCCTGGATCGCGTCCGTGGCGCCCGGCATGGCCAGGTCCGGTGCATAGGTAATGTAGACTGCGGACACGCCGTCCAGCGCCGCGTCCCAGGTGCTCTCGTTGTTCCAGTCAAAAGCAGGCGTCGCTGAGCGCGAACCGATGCGTACCGGCAGGCCGGCGTCTTTTAACAGTGAGACAACGCGCTGGCCGGTCTTGCCGGTGCCGCCGATAACGAGAGTGGTGTCGTGGTTCATGGTCTGATCCTCAGGTTGATGAAATCGTGGGTTCATCATCGCGAGGATCGGCGTCGCACTCTTGACAGCTGGCGCCGGAGTTTTGACGCGTTGCGACAACGCGTGTCGTGGACGGTCAGTCGGCGGAGGAGACCTGCAGCCTGAAGGAACGAGGTGTTTCGCCCGACCAGCGTTTGAATGCCCGGTTGAACGCGCTCTGCTCGGAGAATCCGGTCAGGAAGGCGACCTCGGCGAGCGGATAGTTCGTGTCGGCCAGCAGGCGTTCCGCGAGCTCGCGCCGCGCCGCGTCGACCAGCGACTGGAAGGACACGCCGTCTTCAGACAGCCGACGCTGCAACGTTCGGCCGCTCATGCCGAGCTGGGACGCGATGTCGGTAATCTTCGGCACCCCCTGGCTCAGTGCCCGGGAGACTTCGTTTCGCACCCGGCGACCGAGAGACGCCTCGTCGTTGAACTCGGCGACCTCGCCATCCATGTGCGCATCGAAAAACTTTGCCAGGCCTTCGTCGCCCACCTTGTTGGGCGCCAGCGCCTGATCCTTGCTCAACAGGAACGCGTCCATGTCGCTGCCGAACGTGACCGGGCAGCCGAAGAACGATTCGTAGACGTCCGGGCGCCCGGGTCCGTCGTGTTTGAAATACAGGTGCAGTGGCCTGAACGGTACAGAGCAAGCTTCCGCCGATATTGTTGCGATGCTGGCCATATCGGCCTCGCAAGAGAGGCGGCGCCCCAGGATGCGCTCGCCGTCCCGGTTCAGGTGATAGTAGATCCCCTCCGTCGCGCGGCGGACCTCGTAGGCGCTGACGCTGGTGAGGACACGCGCGTAGCGCTCCGCCCGCTCATAGGATCCGAGCAGGTTCGGCGCTGCTTTCATCGCGAGCCCGATAGCGCCATAGTCATCGAGTCGCATCGACGCACCGACGCGCAGCGGCAGGTCGACCGATGGGGACTCGAGATGCGCGAGGTGTTCGAAGAACGTGTAGTAGTCGGCCTCGGAAACCATCAGCTTCGGGTTGACCGGCGCGTCCGGGTCAATGCCGACGGATCGAAGAATAGCGCGCTTGTCGTGGGCATCGTCGACGACACTCAGGACCTTGTGCACGAACAGTGACGTCAGCTGGCCCACGCGCGATTGCTCCTAGATGAACGTCTCGCCGACGCTGTCGACGTAGGTTTCGCACAGTTGTTCGATGCCGCGCTGGTCGCCGGCGGAGAAGCGGTCGAAACTCGGGCTGTCGATATCCAGCACGCCGAGCAGACGGTCCTCTTTGATCAGCGGTACGACGATCTCGGACCGCGACGCGGCGTCGCAGGCGATGTGCCCCGGGAAGGCGTGCACGTCCGGCACGCGCAGAGTCTGGCGTCTATGGGCGGCAGCGCCGCAGACCCCGTCTCCCAGTGCAATACGCGTTACGGCGGGTAAGCCCTGGAACGGACCCAGTACCAAACCTGACTCTCTCATGACGTAGAGCCCGAGCCAGTTGATGTCGTCAAGACCGTTGTACAGCTGCGCAACGAAGTTGGCGGCGTTGGCCAGCCCGTCGGTTTCGTCAGCGAGGGTAAGTCGCAGCTGCGAGTCCAGCAATGTGTAGTTAGTCATGTCAGGTCTCGAATTCGAAGCTTACGACATCGCGGATGTCGCGCGTCTCGGCGAACAGCAGGTGCAGGCGTTCGAAGCCCAGTGCAACACCGGCGCAGTCGGGAAGGCCCGACTGCATCGCCTCGAGGAAACGCTCATCGATCGGCGTGACCGGGGCGCCCGCAGCGACTCTCTTCTTAAGATCACGGTCGAAACGGGCGCGCAGCTCGCCTGCGTCCGTCAGTTCGACGTAGCCATTCGCCAATTCCAGTGTTCCACAGAATACCTCGAAACGCTCAGCGACCGACGCGTCGTCGGCGAGTCGCGCGAGCGCGGCCTGGTCGGCGGGAAAGTGTGTAACCACGGTCAGGCGATCCCGCGGGAACGAGTCGGCCACCGTCGTCGAAAACAGCAGGTCGAGCCATGCGCTCCTGTCATCGCCAAGCGCATCGAGCAAGGCGGTATCCGTGGTGGCCGCATGGGCAAGCTCTTTGGTGCTCGCGATCAGCGGGTCTATGCCAACGCTGTCGACGAAGGCCTGCCGGTAGCTTAATTGCACAGACGGACGAGGCGGCGTCCGATCGCGCAGCACCGACTGGATCAGCTGCAGTGTGTCCTCGATGATTTGGGCAAGACCGAAGTCGAGCCGGTACCACTCGATCATCGTGAACTCCGGCTGGTGGCTTCGTCCAAGCTCGCCGCCGCGAAATACCCGGCATATCGAATAGATGTCCGGATAGCCGTCGGCCAGCATGCGCTTCATGCAGAACTCCGGGGACGTATGCAGGAACAGAGGACCGACATTCCCGTCCACGCCGCTAACGCTTAAGGATCTGATGTTCGGATCGCTGACGGCCGCCGAAGACAGCGCCGGCGTATCGACTTCGAGCACGGCCCGGGACCGGAACCAGGATCGCGCGCGGTCGAGCAGCGCGGACCGCTGCCGGGCGACATCGGCATTCGAGCTGGGGCGCCAGCTCATGTCGATAGGCTGGCCAGCTTCTCACCCATCCTGACGTCACTGCTGGCTGCCGACGCCCAGTCGAGATCGCGTCCGAGAAGGATGACGGTCGACCCCATGTTGAACCAGCCCAGCAGATCGCCTTTCTTGACGTCAGTCGGCTCGATCGAGATCGTCTCCACCAGGCTGCCGGCGCGCGGTCGAATCTCGCCGGTCCAGGGCGTCGTGATACTGCCAACGTTCAGCGCGCCGACCATGCTCAGGAAAAACCGCCCGTCTGATGTCTCGAAGTGCAGGTTCAGCCTCTCGTTCCGCGCAAACAGGCGGGGCACACGCTCAGCCGTTGTCTCGTTGACGCTGAAGAGGTCGCCAGGCACGTAATGGGCGGCGATCAGTCGTCCGTCGACCGGCATATGCACGCGGTGATAGTTGAAGGGCGCCAGGTAGATCGTCGCGAAACTCGTGTAATCGCTCGCGGCATCGAGATCGACGGCTAGCAGGTCGGCCACCGTGTAGTCGTGCCCCTTTGCCTGGAGGATCGTGCCGTTATCGATCGCCCCGAGCTGGCTGACTTTGCCATCGACCGGTGAGACCAGGTGCTTCGGGTCAGCGTCGATCGGCCGGGCGCCGTCGGCGAGTTCGCGTGTGAAGAAGTCGTTGAAATCGACGAAGTCGTCCGGGACGGTCCTCGGGACATCGTCGAGATCGACGTTGAAGGCCTTCACGAAACGGGAGATCAGCCAGTTTTTCGTCGCAACGTGCCGGACCCTCGCGAGCCGGAACACGATCGCTGTGAGCAGGTGTTTCGGCAGCAGGTACTGCATCGCGACAAACAGGGTTCTTCTCATCTCAACGCTCCGCGACTCGCGTAGAGGTGCTCAAGACCAGGCCTTCGCTCGTGAAAAAGCCGAGCTCGACGCTGGAGACGTCATCGGCGGGCCGCATCAGCATCAGGTGTTTGCCGCCGCGCTCGAGCCTGACGCTGCCGTTGGCCGGAATCGTCAATGCGTCGAGACGACGCATCTTCGACACGTCATTCTCGAGAATCGTCTCGTGTACCTCGACCCGTCCGAACTGCGGGCTGTCGACGCGCGTGATCGTTATCGCCTCAGCGGAACGGTTCTCCAACAGGAAATAACCGGCGCTCATAGACGCACCCGGCATCGGCCGCGTGATCTCGAGATCGCTGATGACAAGCGGAGGACCGCTCTCCGAGCTGCAGGCAGCCGTCACGATCAGGGCGAGCAAAGCGAGTTTTCTCATAGCGCGAAGATCCCGGGCAGGTCATTGACGAAGGTATCCGGTCTGTGCGGCGCGCTAAAAAGCGCCGTGAACTGGCCGGCCGGATTCAGGACGAGGACGACGGCGGAGTGATCGACATTGTAGTTCTCCGCATCGGTCTGCTCGCGCTGAAAGAAGATGCCGAGGCCGTCCGTCAGTTCCCGGAGCGCGTCCTCGGCGCCGGTCAGTCCCGCCACGTCTTCGCCAAAGTACTCCACGTAGGTTTTGACTTTGTCCGGCGTGTCTCGCGCCGGGTCGACGCTGACGAGAACGATGCGCGGCGGATTCTCAAATCCGTCCTCGACGAGCATTCGCCTGGCCACGGACAAGGTCTGCAGCGTCGTCGGACAGATATCGGGACAGTGCGTGAAGCCGAAGAACACCAGGTCCCACTGGCCTTCGAAAAACGTTCGCCCGACCGGGTTCGCATCCTGGTCGAGTAGTGAGAAGTCCGGGATGTCCAGCGGCGCCGGCAACAGCGTCGCGGTCTTGACGGCCGGGGGTGCGTCGGGCGCACCCTGCAAAGTGTAGAGTCCGACGCCGAGTCCGAGAACAACGGCAACGGCAAGCAGCAGGAATCGATTTGTGCTCATGATTGAAGATAAGAAACGGGGAGCGCGATTCTACTCAAACGGGGGGCGCTTGTAATGGATTCATCCATCGCGCCGCACATGTTACCTTCACGCCGTTTATCTGATGCCTGAGCGCCCATGCAAGCAGCGACGACGACCGTCGGCGACCTGATCGCCGACGTCGCAGACAAATTTGCGGCCGCTGACCTGACGTACGGTCACGGCACCGACAATGCCGGGGACGAGGCTGCCTGGCTGGTCTTCTCGGTGGTCGGCCTGTCCTGGGACGCCGGTCCCGCCGTTTATCGCGAAGCGGTCAGCGAGCCCGAGCGAGCGCGTGTCGAAGCGCTCGCGTCGCGCCGCGTCCACGAGCACAGGCCGCTGGCCTACCTGTTGAACGAGGCCTGGTTCGCCGGCCTGAAGTTCTACGTCGATGAGCGCGTCCTCGTGCCGCGGTCACCCATCGCAGAATTGATCCACGAACAGTTCCAGCCCTGGGTCGACCCGGACGGCATTCACCGCATCCTGGACCTCGGGACGGGCAGCGGCTGCATCGCGATCGCCGCGGCGGTGGCTTTTGACGATGCGATGGTCGACGCCGTCGACATCTCGGCCGACGCACTCGCTGTTGCGGCGATTAACGTCGATACGCACAGTCTGGGCGCCCGCGTGAACCTGCTGGAGTCCGACCTGTTCGAGTCGCTCGGTCGCCGTCGCTACGACCTGATCGTCGCGAATCCCCCGTACGTGGATGCAGACGACATGATGTCGCGCGCGGAAGAGTTTCGTCATGAGCCATCCCTGGGCCTCGCATCCGGAAAGGACGGGCTCGATGCCACGCGACGAATTTTGCAGCAAGCATCGCGCTTCTTGAACGATGACGGCATACTCGTCTGCGAGGTCGGAAACTCCCAGCCCGCACTCGAAGCGGCGTACCCGGACGTTCCCTTTATCTGGCTCACGTTCGAGCATGGCGGCGCGGGTGTTTTCCTGCTCAACAAACACAACCTGGAAGAGCTATGTCAGGCAACAGCTTCGGACAAAACTTCGTAGTCACGACCTTCGGTGAGAGTCACGGCATCGCGCTTGGCTGCATCATCGATGGCTGTCCGCCGGGCATGCAGCTCAGCGAGAAGGATATCCAGTTCGACCTCGATCGACGCCGGCCCGGGCGAAACAAGCACACGACCCAGCGCAACGAGCCGGACCAGGTGAAAATCCTGTCCGGCGTATTCGAGGGCAAGACGACCGGCACGCCGATCGGGCTGCTGATCGAGAACACGGACCAGCGTTCCAAAGACTACGGCGATATCAAGGACAAGTTCCGACCCGGGCATGCCGACTTCACCTACGACAGGAAGTACGGCTTTCGTGATTATCGCGGCGGCGGACGCTCGTCGGCCAGGGAGACCAGCATGCGAGTGGCGGCCGGCGCCGTTGCCCGAAAATATCTGAAAGAACGACTGGACCTCGAGGTTCACGGCTACCTGTCGCAGCTGGGCCCGATCGAGCTGTCGGCGCCTGAACTCGACATCGTCGATGACAACCCGTTTTTCTGCGCCGACTCGTCGCGCCTTGATGAACTCGACCAGTTCATGAACGAACTCCGGGAGCAGGGCGACTCTATCGGGGCAAAGATCAGCGTGCTCGCGACGAACATGCCGGTCGGTCTCGGCGAGCCGGTGTTCGACAAGCTGGAGGCGGACATCGCAAAGGGACTGATGAGCATCAACGCGGTTAAAGGTGTCGAGATAGGCGCCGGCTTCGCCGCCGTCTCGCAGCGGGGCAGTGAGCATCGCGACGAGATGAGCGCCGACGGCTTCGCGAAGAACGACGCCGGCGGGACGCTCGGCGGCATCTCGTCCGGCCAGGACCTCTTGGCGAGCATCGCCCTCAAACCGACGTCCAGCATTTCCGTTCCCGGCAAGACCATCGACAAGAGCGGTCGCGACACCGAGATCGTCACGAAGGGGCGTCACGACCCGTGCGTCGGCCTACGCGCGACGCCGATCGCCGAGGCGATGGTAGCGCTGGTCCTGATCGACCATTTTTTAAGACACCGAGCGCAGAATGCCGACGTGTCTGATGTCTAAACCTGAGTGCGCAGGCAGACACTGCGCAGGAAACCACAATGAGCAATAAATTCGATGTAGCCGTCGTCGGAGCCACCGGCGCTGTCGGCGAGGTGATGCTCGAGATCCTGGCCGAGCGCAAGTTCCCCGTGGGCAAGATCTACGCACTCGCGAGCGAACGCTCGGTCGGCAAGACCGTGACGTACGGCAATCGCGAGATCGCCGTCGACAACCTGGCCGACTTCGACTTCTCGAAGGTCCAGATCGGCCTGTTCTCTGCGGGAGGGTCTATCTCCGCGGAATTCGCGCCCAAAGCCGGCGCAGCCGGCTGCGTCGTCATCGACAATACGTCGCAC
Source organism: Woeseiaceae bacterium (assembly GCA_030066655.1). Taxonomy (GTDB): domain Bacteria; phylum Pseudomonadota; class Gammaproteobacteria; order Steroidobacterales; family Woeseiaceae; genus UBA1847. Next base: position 9,493 of record JASJBE010000035.1, read on the forward strand.
TTCCGCTACGACGAGGACATTCCTCTCGTCGTTCCCGAGGTGAACCCGGAGGCGATCGCCGGGTACACGAACAGAAACATCATCGCGAACCCGAATTGCTCGACGATCCAGATGCTCGTCGCGCTTAAACCCATTCACGACGCTGCGCATATCGAGCGCATTAACGTTGCTACTTACCAGGCCGTGTCCGGCGCCGGCCGCAGCGCTATCGAAGAACTGGTGCGGCAAACGGCACTCCTGATGAATGGCCGGCCACTGGAATTGAAAGGACCGGCCAAGCAGATTGCCTTCAACGCGATCCCGCAGATCGACACATTCGAGGACAACGGATACACGCGGGAAGAAATGAAGATGGTCTGGGAGACCCGCAAGATCCTGGGCGACGATTCGATCCAGGTAAACCCGACCGCGGTACGAATCCCTGCGTTTTACGGGCATTCGGAAGCTATTCATATTGAGACACGCGACAAGGTTTCGGCGTCTGAGGTGTGCCAAATTATGGAAAATGCGCCGGGGATCAGCCTGCTCAACGGTGTCGATGTGGGTGAATACCCGACGGCAGTGACGGAGGCCTCCGGCAAGGATCCGGTTTACGTCGGACGGGTACGCGAAGACATCTCTCATCCGCGAGGGATCGATCTCTGGGTGGTCGCCGACAACATACGTAAGGGCGCGGCTCTAAATAGCGTCCAAATAGCTGAAATATTGGCGAAAAACTATTTATGAGATATAGTTGCCCGGCGTGTGGACAGGCAGTCCACAAGCCGTATTCAACCGAAGTCTGGCATCGGTCGAAGGGGCACTTGGGGAGTTGGAGACAAAGATTATGCCGCGATTTTTGAATCGCCTTGGGCTGGCATTCGTCGTTTTGATGACGAGCAACGCCTGGGCGCTTGGCCTGGGTGAAATTAAGCTCAGTTCCGCCCTGAACGAGCCTTTCGAGGCTGAGATCGAACTCCTGTCGGCAACGCCGGAGGAACTCGCCGCATTGACGGTGAGGCTGGCCAATAGCGACGCCTTCGCTCGTTACGACCTTGACCGGCCTGCCTACCTTCAGGGACTGACCTTCGATATCGTCGAATCGGGCGGGGCGGACGGCAACTACGTTCGCGTGACGTCGCGGACGCCGATGACCGAGCCTTTCCTGACCTTCCTCGTCGAGGCCTCCTGGGCTCGTGGCCGCTTACTACGTGAATACACGGTACTGCTGGATCCGCCGACGTTTGCGCCGCCCCAACCAGCGCAGCAGGCGGTAACCGCGCCGCAGCGTGCCGAACCCCGTGATTCCGGGCGCATCGAGCGACCGGCGCCGCAGCCGGCCGCACAGCCGGCTCCCCGCCCGCAGCCCGTTGCCCGTCCGCGACCTGCTCCGCAAGAGCCGGTGCCGCAAGAGACCGCACCGGCCCCGATACCCGATACGCGCCCCTACGATACCGTCAGCAGTGACGACTACGTTGTCTCCCGCAACCAGACGCTGTGGGGCATCGCCCGGTCGGTCAGGCCGGACAGCCGATTGACGATCAACCAGACGATGCTCGCCATCTTCGAGGCGAACCCGGAGGCGTTCGGCGGCAACATCAACATCCTCAAGGCGGGCGCCAGGCTGCGCATCCCGAGTGCCGATGAGATCTACCAGATCGACCGGCGTGCGGCGCTGAACGAGGTTAGCCGCCAGCACGAGAGCTGGGACGGCTCAGCCGGCACGGCTGCAGAGCCCGCTTACACGCCGGAACCGGAGCCGGAGCGGGTTCCGGAGCCAGAACCCGAGCCGGAGCAGCCCAGCCTGACGCTGGTGCCGCCTGACGAAGAGCCGGTCGGCATCGGTACCGGCGAGGAAGACGCCGCGGGCTTAGAGCCCATGACCCGCGAGCAGGAGATCCTGGAGCGTCTCGAAGAACTCGAGGCCGCCGAAGTGCCCGAACAGCAGGCCTTGATCGACATTCGCAACGACGAGCTTGCCAACCTGCGCGAGGAACTGCGCGAGATCCGTGGCGAACCGCCACTGGAAGCGGCCGCGACGGACGACCCGTTTGTCGATGATTCCGAAGAGCTCGGCGTCGAGATGACCGATGAGCCGGTTGCCGAGACGACTGACGAAGCAGAGGCGGAAGAGCCCGCGCCCGTCGAGGCTGAGGAGCCTGCGCCGGCCAACGTCATTCGCAGCGCACCACCGGAGCCCGGTTTCGTCGAGAAGACACTCGACTTTCTACAGAGCTTCTGGATGATCATCGTCGGCGCCGTTGTCGCGGTCGCCGGTATCCTGTTCTTCTTCCTCCGCCGCCGAGGCGCCGAGGATGAAGGCTCGGGTATGTGGGAAGCGCTCGATGCGGGCGACGATGACCTGACGGCACTGACCCGGACATCGCAGACCGAGTCAATACCGGCGCCGGAAGGCGATGAGGCCTTCGTCGTCGTCGAACAGGAAGCGCCTGTGGCCGACAACATCGGCGACACGATCGAAGTGCCCGCACCCGAGGGATCGACGGGTTTCGATCTTCCGGGTGACGACCAGCTCGCCGAGACCGGTTCGCTGGAAGATACGTTCAGCAGCGAGACGGCGGTCAACCTGGACCAGTCCGATCCGATCGCCGAGGCTGACTTCCACATGGCCTACGGCCTGTATGACCAGGCGGCCGACCTGATCAACGGCGCACTGGAGGTTGAGCCGCAGCGCCAGGACCTGCTGACGAAGCTGTGCGAAATCTACTTCGTCTGGGGTAATCGCGACTCGTTTGTCGACGCCGCTGAGCGCGTCAAATCCGTGGTCGGCGATGGCGAGAGCGCCGAGTGGGACAAGATCGTGATCATGGGACAGCAGATCGCTGCCGATCACACGTTGTTTGCCGGTGCAGGCATCGCGGGCGCCACGAAGGAGGTTGACCTTACGGTCGACGCCGCGGACGGTGACGGCGGCGAACTCGATATGATCTTCGGCGACGACGAGTCCACGGCCGGCGACGATGACGCCGGCCTCGACTTCCTGTTCGACGAAAGCGGCTCCGCCCAGGTCGACGAGATGCTCGACGTGACGCAGGAGTCGCCGACGATCGAGAACCCGATCGACGAGGGTACGGCCGAGATGCCGGCGATGGATGAGGACGCCACCATCGATGCCGCGTTGCCTGAGCACCCCGGCGATGCGACCGCCGAGATCGAACTCGACGACCTCGGTCTGGACCTCGACGCGCTCGACGCCAGCGGCGCTGACGAGACAGAGATGGAGATCACCGGCTCGCACGAAGCGCTCGGTGACGACACCGACATCAACAAGATCCTGCCGGACCTCGAGGAAGAAACCGGCAAGAATCTCGCAATCGACCCGAATGCAACCGGCTTGACGGCGACGCTGGACGTCAGTGACATGGAGGCGACAGGGCTGCAGGAGACTATCGAGGCCGATCTGAGTGAGCAAGACGGCACGGACGTCGATATCCTGGCGGCGACCGGTAAAACGCAGATCCTGTCCGACGACATGGCTGTCGAGACGATCAACGAGCCGGGCCAGATCATCGGCGACGACGCCGAGACGCTGCTGGCGTCCAACATGGACGACCTCGATGACATCGGCACCGGCACCGAGGTGATCTCGGATTCCGATGCCACGATGCTGGCGCCGGTCGGCGGCGACGAGGACTTCGATTTCGCGAAGACGGAAGCCTTGCCGGCGGATGCCTTCGATGCGGACGCGACGGCGGAGACGCCGGCGCTGGCCAGCACGGACATGGACCTCGATCTCGATGACCTGACGGCGGTTCTCGAAGCGACCGACGGCGGTGACACCGTCGAGATGCCGCGCGATGAAGAAACCGTCGAGCAGCCGCGACCGGACGTCGACGATGCGACGGCCGAGGTACCGACGATGTCGTTCAGTGAAGACGACATGAGCGAGGACCTGAGCGAAGCTCGGACGATGACCGAGGTTGGCACAAAGCTCGACCTGGCGCGAGCCTATGTCGACATGGGCGACCCTGGCGGCGCGCGCAGCATTCTCGAGGAAGTCCTCGACGAAGGCGACGACGAACAGCGGCAGCAGGCTCAGCAGCTCCTGGACTCCCTGCCGAGCTAGCGGGTGTGCACTGGCAGGCGACCGTGCCTGCCACTTCGACTGACGCATGCGCCTGGCAATCGGCATCGAGTACGACGGCAGCAACTACAATGGCTGGCAGCGTCAGCGCGTTGGATCGGGCGTGCAGGAAGTCGTCGAGAAGGCGGCATCCGAGGTTGCCGACGAACCCGTTGAGATCACCTGCGCCGGCCGCACCGATACCGGCGTTCACGCCTCCGGGCAGGTTGGACACTTCGATACCCGGGCCGACAGGACTGAACGTGGCTGGCTGCTCGGGATCAACAGCGCGCTGCCGGATGACGTCAGCATTCGTTGGGTCAAGCCCGTCGACGATGACTTTCACGCTCGCTTCTCCGCGCTCAACCGAAGCTACCGATACCGAATACTGAATCGTCTCGTGCGTTCGGCGCTGCATCGCCAGCGCTGCTGGTGGTTCCACGCGGACCTCGATGCCGATGCGATGCACGCGGCGGGGCAGCAGCTGCTCGGCGAACACGATTTCTCGGCTTTTCGCGCAGCCGGTTGCCAGTCGAAGTCCGCGACGCGCGAACTGCAGTACCTGAGCGTTACGCGTCAGGACGACTGGGTGACGCTCGAGGTGCGCGCGAACGCCTTCCTGCAGCACATGGTTCGAAACATCACCGGCACGCTGGTCAGCATTGGCAGCGGGCAGAACGAGGTTTCGTGGGCGCGTGAGGTGCTCGACAGCCGCGACCGCAAGCAGGGCGGGATCACGGCGCCGCCGCAGGGACTGACACTGACGCAGGTCGCCTATCCGGGACAATTCCAGGTCCCCGACTGAGGGATCCGCGATACGCTGCTAGCATGCCTCAATGACGACGGATATGATGAGACTATGAGCTGGTTCGAAAAGTTGATGCCGTCGCGCATCAGTACAGAAAAGCGCACGCGATCCGTACCCGAGGGCGTGTGGATCAAGTGTCCTCGTTGTGATGCACAGCTGTATCGCAGCGACCTCGAGCGCAATCTGCACGTGTGCCCGAAGTGCGGCTACCATATGCGCATCGGCGCCCGCCAGCGCCTGGACGTGTTCCTCGATCCTGACTCGCAGCAGGAGATTGGCGCGAACCTGGAGCCGGAAGACCCGTTGAAGTTTCGCGACAGCAAGAAGTATCGCGACCGTATCGTGCAGGCGCAGAAGAAGACCGGCGAGAAAGACGCGTTGATCGCCGCAAGCGGCACGCTCAAGGGCCGACCGATCGTCGTCTGCGCCTTTGAGTTCTCTTTCATGGGCGGTTCGATGGGCTCGGTCGTCGGCGAGCGATTCGCACGAGCGGCCGCGTACGCTGCCGAACACAAAATGCCGCTGGTCTGTTTCTCGGCGAGCGGCGGCGCGCGCATGCAGGAAGCCCTGTTCTCGCTGTTCCAGATGGCCAAAACCTCGGCCGCGCTGTCGCGCCTCGGCGAGCGCGGTGTTCCGTACATCTCGGTCATGACGGATCCGACGACCGGTGGCGTATCGGCGAGCCTCGCCATGCTCGGCGATATCAACGTCGCGGAGCCGGGGGCATTGATCGGTTTTGCCGGCCCGCGTGTCATTGAGCAGACCGTGCGGGAGAAGCTGCCGGAGGGTTTCCAGCGCAGCGAATTCCTTTTGGACCACGGCGCTATCGACAGGATCATCGATCGGCGTGAGATGCGGGACGAGCTGGCCTCGCTGTTGTCGAAACTCGAGAACCGATCCGCGCCGTCACCGGGCTGAGACGCTCATGAGCAGTCCGGCGCTCGCGCAATGGCTTGAGCGCCTGTCGTCATTCTCACCGCAAGAAATCGAGCTCGGCCTCGACCGCGTCTCGGCCGTCTATCGGCGCATGGGCTCGCCGCGCGCAGCCGTTGTCCTGACCGTCGGCGGGACCAACGGCAAAGGGTCCACCGTCGGCTACCTGCTCTCGCTGCTGACCTGCGCCGGTTACCGCGCTGGCGCCTACACGTCGCCGCATCTTCACGTCTACAACGAGCGCGTCAGGATCAATGACCGGCTCGCGACCGACGACGAACTGGTGACGGCCTTCGAGCGCGTGGAGGCCGCGAGGAACGACACGCCGCTGACCTATTTCGAGTACGGCACGCTGGCCGCGCTCGCGGTCTTTGAGGCGAACGGGGTCGACGTCTCGATTCTCGAGGTGGGGCTCGGCGGCCGCCTCGATGCCGTCAACGTCATCGACGCCGACGCTGCAATCGTCACCAACGTCTCGCTGGATCACTGCGACTGGCTGGGAAACACGATTCCGGAAATCGCCTACGAGAAGGCCGGCATTTATCGAGGCGGCCGTCCCGCGGTCTACGGCGACCGTCATCAGGACGCGCCCGCGACGCTGCTGAGTCACGCAGACAAGGTCGGGGCGGAGCTGATACTGGCTGGCCGGGATTACGATTGGAACGACAGGGATCAGGGCTGGAGCTGGCAGGGCCGTTCCACGCGCCTCGATCATCTGCCGAAGCCCGCGCTCGCCGGTGAATTCCAGCTGTCGAACGCGGCGGGTGCGCTGGCACTGCTGGAGGCGGCTGGCCTCGACCGGGCGCTTGACGGTTCGACGGCCGGCAAGGCCCTACGGAGCCTCGATGTGCCCGCACGCATGCAGCGAGTACCAGGCGACCGGGAGTGGATCTTCGACGTTGCGCACAACCCGGCCGCTGCGCTTGCATTGGCGGAGACGCTTAAGGCGTCGCGAGGCGAGGCCCTGGAGACCGTTGCGATCATCGGCATGCTGGACGACAAGGACATAGATTCGGTCGTACTGCACTTGCGTCCCGCCGTCGATGCCTGGATCGCGATCACGCCGGACAGCCCTCGAGCGGTGCCGGCGGCAGAGCTCGCGCGACGCGTTTCGAACCTGAGTGACAAGCCCTGCCTGATCGCGGAATCGGCGCAAGCCGCCGTCGATTATGCGTCGACGATGGCGCCCGAGGGCGGCCGAATCCTCGTGACCGGTTCCTTCTTCACCGTGGGTCCAGTGCAACGTGCGCTTGGGCTATACTCGCGATCTGCTTGAGCGCAATGACATGGACAGAGCCCTGAAAGAACGCATTATCGGCGCGATCGTGCTGGTCGTTTTCGTCGTGCTGGTCGTACCGGTGTTCCTCGACGGACCGCCGTCGGAGAACGAGGTCATCAGCGAGCGCGTGCCTTTGCCCGGCCAGGACGACCAGCCGTTAAAGAAGATCATCCTCGACCGAGATCGAACCGAACCGGTCCCGTCTGAGGTCGACGCCACCCAGCCGGTCGCTGCGACGGAAACGGCGCAGCCGGAGCCCGAACCCGATCAGGCAGTCGAACCGGAACCGGAAGCACCGCAGCCTATCCCGGTCGCTTCCAGCGCCGCGGCCGCACAGGCTGACGAACCTGAGCCCGCACAGCAGCCAGCGCCGCGAGAAGCGCCGAAGATACAGCGCAGTGCCGGCTCCGCGACGGGCATGTGGGCCGTCCAGCTCGGCAGTTTTTCCAGCGCGGACAACGCCAATCGGCTCGCCGCGGATCTCAGGCAGAAGGGCTTCGCGGCTTTCCTGAGCAAGACCGAGAGCGGCGGAAATGAGCTGCATCGCGTGCGCATCGGCCCGCAGAAAGACAAGCCGGCGGCGGAAGCCATGGCGTCGAGGCTGAAGGATGCCGGACACACGGGTCAGGTTGTCCCACACCCGTGATTCTGCTGTGGTCAGGAGGGCGCGTTCTGCTAGAATCTGCGCACCCGCTGTCAGCAAGAGCCAGCCATGGCCCTCATTGATATAGCGATTGCTGTCGCCATCGCATTGTCTGCCGTCGTCGGACTGTTCCGAGGCTTTGTAAAAGAAGCCATTTCCATCGCCTCTTTGCTGTTCGCCATCTGGGCAGCGATGTATTTCGGGCCGGCGATCGGATCGGTGTCGGACAGCTGGCTGACGTCGACGGAACTGCAGGTCTGGTTTGGCCGGATCCTGGTTTTCGCCGTCATCCTGTCTCTAGGCGGACTGCTGGGCTGGGGGATCAGCAAGCTGGTGCGTCTCTCGGTCCTGAGCGGCATGGACCGATTCTTAGGTTCGCTGTTCGGCATCGGACGCGGCGTGCTGCTGACCGCGGTGTTCCTGATCGGCGGAGAGTTTGCAGGCTTCGATAACGACCCGTGGTGGGACGCATCGGTGCTGATACCGCATTTCGAAGTTGTCGCCGACTGGATTCGCATCATGGCGCCGCAGGGCCTCGAGATGCTGACTCCCGATGAGGCGGCAGAGTCTTTGCCCATTTCAGTGACGGAAGCGCTGGAATGGATGGATCAATCGTAGAGGACCGTACATGTGCGGCGTTGTTGGAATAGTCAGTAAAGAACCGGTTAACCAGGCGCTATACGATGCGCTGACCGTCATGCAGCATCGCGGACAGGACAGTGCCGGCATCGTGACCTGGGGCGATGACGGACTGAAGCAGCGCAAGAACAACGGCCTCGTGAGGGACGTGTTCCGCACGCGGCACATGATGCGACTGACCGGCAACGTCGGTATCGGTCACGTTCGGTATCCGACGGCGGGCGGCGCGCGTTCCGCGGAGGCGCAGCCCTTTTACGTCAATTCACCGTACGGAATCTGCCTTGCCCACAACGGCAACCTGACCAATTACCAGGATCTCGCGTCACTGCTGACTCGCGAGGACCGACGGCACCTGAGTACGGACAACGATTCCGAGGTGCTTTTAAACGTGTTCGCTCACGAGCTGCACGTTCGCGCTAAGGGCAAGCTGACACCGGAGCAGGTGTTCGGCGCTGTCGAGGCCGTGCATGAGCGCTGTTCGGGTGGTTACGCCGTAGTCGCACTGATCGTCGGTTTCGGCATCGTTGCGTTTCGCGATCCTAACGGTATCCGACCGCTCGTACTGGGCGCGAGGGAGACGGACGGCGGCACCGACTACATGGTCGCGTCCGAGAGTGTCGCACTGGACATCCTGCAGTTCGAGCGCCTGCGTGACCTGCGCGCCGGGGAGACCGTCTTTATCGAAAACGGCGGCGTATTGCACAGCAAGGAGTACCCGGGCGAGACGGAGCACACGCCGTGTATCTTCGAATACGTCTATTTCGCCCGGCCGGACACCATCATCGACGACATCTCGGTGTACAAGGCACGGCTCAGGATGGGCGAGGAGCTGGCCGGCAAGATTGTGCGCGATTTCCATGACCACGATATCGACGTGGTCATCCCGATACCGGACACCAGTCGTACGGCGGCGTTGCAGGTTGCCTACCATCTCGGCGTGAAGTACCGCGAAGGCTTCATGAAGAATCGCTACATCGGCCGCACCTTCATCATGCCGGGGCAGGCGGAACGCAAGCGATCCGTGCGCCGGAAACTGAACGCGATCGACCTCGAGTTCCGCGGCAAGAACGTGCTGCTCGTCGATGATTCGATCGTGCGTGGCACGACATCCCAACAGATCATCAAGCTCGCCCGCGAGGCCGGCGCACGCAGAGTGTATTTCGCGTCGGCAGCGCCACCCGTGCGCTACCCGAACGTTTACGGCATCGACATGCCGGCCGCCTCGGAACTGATCGCCAATGGCCGCAGCATCGAGGAGATCCAGGAATTGATCGGCGCAGACCGATTGATCTACCAGGACCTGCACGGCCTGATTCGCTCGGTCAGGCATAACCATTCGTCCATCGAGAATTTCGATACGTCCTGTTTCTCCGGCGAGTACGTGACGGGTGACGTGACCGACCGCTATCTCGATGATCTCGAGGCCGAGCGAAACGACGCGGCCAAGCAGCGTAAACGGTCCGGGAAAGGCAAGAAGACCGGCGAGCACGGGGACGGCAAGGCCTCCAACGTCGTCAACATCTAGCGGACCCGGTCGGCTGGAACCCTCGCAGTGAGCACACGCTTCATGGTGATCGATGCGGATCCCAAATTCCGTAGCCTGCTCATGCACCACCTGACCACGCACTGGCCCGATGCCATCGTGCAGGCTTACGATCCCGTCGCGGCAGGATTCCTGCCCGATGAATTCAGCGGTGCGGGTAACGACCTGATCCTCTTAGGTGACGAACAGGGCGATCGAACCGGCCTCGAGGAGCTCAAGCGGTTTTCGAAGCGCAAGCACTTCCCGCCGCTGGTGTATTTCGGCCAGGCGGACGAGGCCGATGATGCAGCGTCGGCGTCCGCGTTCCTGATTCGTGACCAGTTCAAACACAGGCAGCTGACGCAGTGCCTCGCTGCGTTACTGAACCCCAAACTGGCGACGTTCACGCCCACGCTGTTCGGCGCCGGCGTGGAGCGCAGCACCGAGCCGCTCGTCAAGGGTTATCGACTCGTGACGAGGATCGCGTCGACGCGGCACTCGGCCGTCTACCTGGCCGACCGTGTACGGGACGATCTTCGTGTCGTGCTCAAGGTGTTTCGCCAGGTCACGGATGCCGAGGACTCGCTGGCAGCCTTCGACCGATTCCTGCAGGAGTATGAGCTGATCGCCGAGGTCGAGCACGAGAACATCGTGAAGATCTACGAGCTCGTCATCGGCGATGAGCACTCGCACATCGCAATGGAGTATTTAGGCGGCGGAGACCTGCGGCAGAGAATCAGTGCCGGTATCACCGAGCAGGAGGCCGTTCGCTACCTGCGCCAGATCGCCAGCGCGCTGGACGCGGTGCACGGCGTTGGCATCCTGCACCGGGACCTGAAACCCGGGAACGTCATGTTGCGCGACGATGGTTCGGTTGCACTGATCGACTTCGGCCTGGCCAAGCGCATGCGGCTGAAGCTCGCGCTGACCGATAGCGGTGAGATATTCGGCACGCCGTACTACATGAGCCCGGAGCAGGGTCACGGCAACGAGATTGACGAGCGAAGCGACATTTACAGCCTCGGCGTCATCTTCTACGAGATGCTGACCGGCCATAAGCCCTACGAGTCTGACTCGGCGATGGGCATCATTTACAAGCACGCGCAGGCTCCGGTACCGTTTCTGCCCGCGAGATTCGCCCGTTATCAGATGGTCATCAACATGATGATGGCCAAGAAGCCGGAAGACCGCATAAAAAACGCTAAAGAAATAGACTCATGGCTGTAGTCCCCGAACCGATAGAAGCGTTCCTGAATTGCCCGACGCCGGAGGCCTGGCTCAGGGAGGCATCGTCACGCGTGCCGGAGCTCCTGCTCGACCATGCGAACTGCGAGCTCAAGGCGGCGTCAACGGCCCTCGGATTCCTGTACCGGTACCCGGACCGCTCAGAGCTTGCACAAAGGATGTCTCGACTGGCCCGCGAGGAGCTCAGGCATTTCGAGCAGGTACGCAAACTGATGGCGGAGCAGGGCGTCGAGTTCACGCGGCTGAGCGCTTCACGCTACGCGGGCGCCATGCGCGAGGCGGTCCGGGATGAAGAACCCTACAAGCTGCTGGATTTGCTGTTGATCGGTGCGCTGATCGAGGCTCGTTCCTGCGAGCGATTCGCGCGCCTGGCGCCGGATCTACCGGAAAAGCTGTCCCGCTTCTACTCAGGCCTCCTGGCGTCGGAGGCGAGGCATTTCCAGCATTACCTGGCTTTCGCCCGGCAGGAGTGCGGCCTGCCGGAATCGGAAATCGAAGCGAGACTCGAGGAGCTCTGCGCTCTCGAGGCTGAGCTGATCAACGCGCCGGACGAGCAGTTCCGCTTTCACAGCGGCCCGCCGGCCTGACACTAGCCCGAATATCTCACCGATTCGTGGGGTTTGATCGGTGAGATATTCGGGCTAATCACCGATCGCGCGGCATCTCGCAGAGTTCAAAGCCGTTCTCGTCCCAGCGGACGACGCTGCCCTGTTCGTACCAGTCACCCAGCACAACTCGCTTCGCCTGCCGATCGTTCACGTCAACGTCGTGAACGGCCGGCCGGTGTGTGTGGCCATGCAGTAGCACGTCGACGCCGGCGCTGCTGATGGCGTCGACGATGGCCGCCGCGTTGACGTCCATGATCTCTTCAGCGAGCTGGGCATTGCGCGCCTGGCTCTCGGCTCGCACGGCGCGAGCGATGGCGAGACGTTCCTCCAGCGGTTTGGCCAGCATCATCTGCTGCCAGTCGGGATTCCTGACGACGGCCCGCGTCTGCTGGTACTCGACGTCGTCGGTGCAGTAGGCATCGCCGTGAGCGAGTAGCACTGACTGGCCGTAGAGGTCGACCGGGCAGGGGTCGTCTAGCAGCGTCACGCCCGTCTCTTGTGCAAACTGACTGCCGATCATGAAGTCCCGGTTGCCGTGCATGAAGTACACGGGCACGCCGGAGTCCGAAAGCTTGCGAATCGCCTGTTTCATGTCCGCGTAGTGCGGGTTCGGGTCATCGTCGCCGACCCAGGACTCGAACAGGTCGCCGAGGATGTACAGGGCCTCGGCCGACACGGCCTCGTGGTCGAGAAACTCGACGAACTGTTTGCCGATCTCGGGGCGCTCAGCCTCGAGGTGCAGGTCGGATATAAATAAGGTCGTCACGGCTATTCGAACGTGTAACGCGACATCGACTTGATGACGATCGGAATCAGCGGGACGTCTTTGTCGAACGTACCCTGCGGCCCGGTCCGAACCGCGGCGATTGCATCGACGACATCCATGCCTTCAATGACAAAACCGAAGACCGTGTATCCCCAACGACCCTTGCCAGCGTTAAGGCGGATGTTGTCGACGACGTTGATGAAGAACTGTGCATTCGCCGTGTGCGGTTTCGCTGTGCGCGCAAGCGCGATGGTGCCGCGCAGGTTGCTGAGCCCGTTGCCCGATTCGTTGATGACGTAACCGTCATCCTCCTTGCGCTTCAGGTCCGGTGTGTGTCCGCCCGCCTGAATCATGAAGTCCGGGATGACGCGGTGGAAAATCGTATTGTTGTAATAGCCACTGTCGACCAGCGTCAGGAAATGGTCGACGGTGTACGGCGCGGCCTGGCCATCCAGCTCGAGCAGGATTCGGCCCATCGTCGTGTCAATCTCGACGTAGGGATGTTTGGGCGGCTCCGGGACCGGGTCCTTGGCTAAGGAAGTGTTGGGCGCCGAGCACGCGGCTACGAACGCGACGATGAGGGATGCTACACGAAGCATTCCGAGTCTCCTGACAGGGGTCGCGGCAAGATACCAGACCCGAACCTGAGGCAAAAGCGAGCCCCGGGCCCCGGCCGCGGCCTGTTTCATCGTACCGATTGGAGTCCGGCGCGCACGCCAACGGCCGCCTCATTCCTCTCATGTCTCGAATTGACTGTCCGGGAGACCGGCCGTATCATCTGCCACCCGCTGGATCTGGGCAGTTTCCGGATGCGCGGGCTGGCACGATCAGCGGGGCATGGCGCAGTCTGGTAGCGCATCTGCTTTGGGAGCAGAGGGTCGGCGGTTCGAATCCGTCTGCCCCGACCACCGTGTCCGAACCGGCAGTAAACTTGCAAAAAGCGCCCGTAGCTCAACTGGATAGAGCATCGGCCTTCTAAGCCGAGGGTTGCAGGTTCGAGTCCTGCCGGGCGCGCCAGGTGCGTTTTGGCGTTAGAATTTGGGTAGTCACCCAATCGGCAGTTCCCTGCCGTCAGTGGTGGGCGTAGCTCAGTTGGTAGAGCCCCGGGTTGTGATCCCGGTCGTCGTGGGTTCGAGTCCCATCGTCCACCCCAA
>JASJBE010000129.1 GCA_030066655.1 Woeseiaceae bacterium
CCCGGAAAGATGTAGCGCTTGATGAAATCGACGCCGCGCGTATAGGCCGAGTAGTTCTGATCGGCGATGTTGATGGCCTGCAACAACATTTGCCCATCCGGCTTCAGGAGATCGCCGCACTTCTTGAAGAACGTGTCATGGAACTCGTGACCCACTGCCTCGATCATCTCGATCGATACGAGCTTGTCGTATTTTCCTTCCAGGTTGCGGTAGTCCTCGAGCAATAGCGTTACCCGGTCGCCGACGCCCGCTTCTTCGACGGCCCGCGCCGCAAACTCGTACTGGCGCTGCGAAATGGTCGTCGTTGTGACACGGCAACCGTAGTTCTTCGCCGCGTGTATCGCGAAACCGCCCCAGCCCGTGCCGATTTCGACCAGGTGATCGGACGGTTTCAGGTCGAGCTTGCGACAGATCATGTCCAGCTTTTCGACCGCTGCATCTTCCAGCGTCGATTCCGGCGACGGGAAGTAGGCGCTCGAATACATCATGCGCTCGTCGAGCCACAGACGGTAGAAGTCATTACCGAGATCGTAGTGCGCAGCAATGTTACGACGACTGCCCTCCCTCGTATTCCTGTTCATCCAGTGAAAAAGCTTCTGGAAGGGTCGGGTTACCAGGGCAGCACCCCCGTCCATCCCTTTGAGAACATCGCGGTTCTTGAGCAGGATGCGAACCAGAGCTGTCAGATCGATGCACGACCAGTAGCCGTGAATGAATGCCTCGCCAGCACCGATCGTCCCGCCGAACGCCACTTCGCTGTAGAAGCGTGGATCCTTGATCTCGATATGGGCAGTCACAGGAAAATCGTCGGTCTTCTGACCGTAGGTGTCTTTCTGGCCGTTCTCCGTAACGATAACCTGACCAAACCTGAATTCGCTGAGGCGTGCGCGAATAACGCGACGGGCGAGGTTGTCCAGTCCAGTTGGCTTACGCGAAGCCTCGAGGAATTCCTGTGAGCCTATTGAGTCTGTTCTCATCGCTGTTGCACCGCTATGTTTTTAGGTTTCTTGGGATGCGGATAGAAAGGCACCTTTTTTAACCACAGTTTCAGTGCTTCCCAGTAAATCGCGGCGACGACTTTCATCGTCATCAGTGGAAAGCTTACCAGAACGCGGGCGAGCGCCGGTCCGCTAATCTCGGTCTTGTTCATCGCAATCGACGCATCGAATAGTCGCTTGCCCTCACGACTGTTTGCCATGAAGACGGAGAGCCGTTCTTCCGGGTCGGAAAAACACCAGTCGTAATCGACATCCATCGGGATGAAGGGTGAGACGTGCATCTTCTTTTTTGGCTGGAAGCGTTGTACTGCTCCGGAGCCGATGTTCATGCTGCGCGGCAGGACGTAGATGTCTTGCTCGCCCCACGGTGTATTGTTGACTTCAGCCACGATCGTCTCAACGGACGCTCCGTCCTTCGAGAAACAGTAGTAGAAGCTGACCGGGTTGAAGCAGTAGCCAAAGTAACTGAGGTGTGTCAACAGCCTGATGGGCCCATCGGGCCTGACGCCCGTGTCTGTCTCGACCCTGTCGCGAACCGCGGTATCCAGGCTGACCGACGGGTCGCCCAGGTGGTCCTTGCGCCGGAATCGAGCGAGCGCCGGCCGCCGGGTCGACCAGAACCAGCGGCCACGAAACACGTCGTCCAGTTCGGCAAGATCCAGGTACAGGAAGAACAGTCGGTACCGAAACTTGTGCGGCACCGGTTCCCTGCGGCTGTGCTTAACCTGTCCTTCGTAGATGCAGCTGTGCATGCTCTTCTTCAAAGTGCTCGACGGCATTTAGTGCGCTGACCACGCCGTCCTCGTGGAATCCGTTTCGCCAGTAGGCGCCGCAGAAGTACGTCCGGCCCGTGTTGATCTCTGACTGCCTTGCCTGGGCGGCCAGCGTGCCGCTCGAGAAGACGGGATGCTGGTACTGCACACGGCGGATGATCGTGTTCGGGTCTATCCCCGCGTCGTTGTTCAGTGTGACGCAGTAATCCAGTCTCGTGTCAAGACTCTGCAGAATATTCATATTGTAGGTGACAGCCACCCGATCGGCTGATGACGCCGGCAGGTGGTAGTTCCACGCTGCCCATGCTTTGCGGCGTCGCGGCATGACGGAGGCGTCAGTATGCAGGACCGCCTCGTTGTCCTGGTATTCAAATGCGCCGAGCACGTCCCGCTCCTGCGCGGTCGGTTCGGCCAGCAGCGCAAGCGCCTGGTCGCTGTGGCAGGCAAAAAAGACCGCATCGAAGTACTCCGGCTCGGACTCTCGCGTGTAAATCGTCACCGATGACGGATTGCGCGTCACCCTGGTGACGGGGTTGGACAACCTGATGCGTGACCGGTGGCCTTTGACGAGCTTCTCAACGTAAGATCGAGAGCCGCCCTTGATGACCCGCCAAATCGGCCGGTCCTTCAATTGAACGAGACCGTGATTGTTGAAGAACCGGACCAGGAAGCGCATCGGCATCTCGCGCACCATCACGGGCTCTGCAGACCAGATCGCCGCCGCCATCGGTACGAGGTAGTTGTCCAGGAATTCGCTGCTGTACGCTTTATCGTCGAGGTATTCGCCGATCGTATAGGTGTCCGAAACTCCGACTTCATCGATTACCGCTTCTTTATTAAATCGGAGAATATCCCGGATCATCCTGTGGAAAGACGGGCGAAAGGCGTTGGATCGCTGCGCGAACAGCGTATCGATACTGGCGCCGTTGTACTCGAAGTCGCGTGCTTGTGAACGAACGCTGAAACTCATGACGCTCGGCTGCGATGCCTGCCCAAGCTCGTCGAGTAGCTGGATGAAATTGGGGTATGTACGATCGTTGAAGACAATGAAACCGGTATCGACCGGAATGCGTCGTCCATCTTCCTCAACATCGACCGTGTTGGTGTGACCACCGATGTAGTGAGACGCCTCGAAGACGGTAATGTCGTATTCTTCACGCAGCTTGTACGCCGCTACGTTTCCGGCAATTCCCGTACCGATGATCGCAAGCTTCACGCGCGGCCCGCCCTGTTTTGGTTCACCATTGTTGAGGCACCTTCTCAAGCTTGCTCACGTCGTAACCGATCGACTCGACCTTGGCTACGAGCTGCTCATAGTCAGCGTCAGCGATCTGCGGCGTCCGCGCCATGATCCAGACGTAATCTCGCTGCTTTCTCGCGATGATGGTCTGCTGATACGCGTCGTCGAGATACACGATTCGGTAGTCAGCTTTTATTGGCCAGACGAACCGCATGCCCCAGATCGCATTCGACTGCGTATCCGTTATGAAGCCTTTCGGCGTGTATTCCTTCTCATCGCCGTCGAAGCCGCCATCCCTGAACGTAAACGTCGTCGCGATCGTGCCGTCGTCATTCAAGGCGTAATTCTCCACCGCATTGTGAGCCCCTTTCTCGAGAAACGTGGGGATGTTCGCGATGACATACCAGTCGCCCATGAATCGGTCGAGGTCAACGTAATCTACAGTGTTCATATCGGGGTCAGGTTCTCCGCAACCGGCGAGAATGGTCAGCAGCATGCAGCCCGCTATGATCTTCGCCTGCCGATACATGTCAGGCTCTCTCGCTTGCGTCTGCATGAAGTTGTCGCATTCGCGAATGCCCTTACGCCGCAGAGCCCTGTTTCAGGACGTCGCCTGAGCCGGCGCTGCCGCCATCGAGATGCTCGGCGAGCTTCATCAGCGCCGGCATCATGACCGCCCAGCCAAGGCCGAGCGCGATCAGCGCCGCGGTCTGGTTCGCAAACTCGATACCGCCAAGCTTGTGGCCGGCGATGTACGTCAACGGCCCGGCGATAAGCCCCATGACAGCGGCAAGCCAGGGACGGCCCTTCATCCAGCCCATCGACACGTTGAGCGTCGTTGCGAACAACATCCACATGGCGATAATCCAGTACGGCGCCATAAACGAGCTGAACATACCGGACGGATACCCGACCCAGTTCGCCGCTACCAGCAGGCTGTCGAAAACCGTTCCAAGGACTCCACACGCCAGGATGAGCTTCAGCTCGACCTGCGGCTTGTCCGACCGATAAAGATGTAGAGCAACGATCGCCAGTACGGCCAGAGGTCCGGCCCAAGGCAGTTGCTTGGCGCCTCCCAGCACCGACGAAAACCAGCCGACCTGGAAGGCGGCGAAATTAATAAATAGATTCACGATTTTAGTCCTGCGTCCTGCTGAACAAATAGTGGCCGACGAACCACTCTTCGCCGTGGTTGTAGGCAAAGAGCTCTTCGACAGCCATGTAAAACATTCGCCAGCGCATCCACCAGCGATCGGCATCCTGCTCTCCGTAAGTCTCACGGAGTACAGGCATGATGTGGTTGCGGCGAGCGTCCATCTTTTCGAGCCACGCGCGGCTCGTCTTCGCATAGTGCTCGCCATTCCATACCCAGCGCTTCTCGATCTTCAGGTCGCTGCTGAAACGCAACGGCAGATCCAGGCTGGGCATGATTCCGCCAGAGAAGAAGTGGCGACTCATCCAGTCGCTCGGCCCCTTGTCGATGAATTCGTAGGGGGTCGTGCGATGGCAGAAGATGTGCATGAAGAACCGGCCACCGGGATTCAGCCAGCGGCGGATGCGACCGAACAGCTCGGCGTAATTCCGCATGTGCTCGAACATCTCTACCGACACAATCCTGTCGAACGTGCCCGGCGCGTCAAAGTCATTCATGTCCATGACAATCACGTCGATATTCCTGAGTCCTCGCTCACTCGCCGTCGTCACGATGTGGTCTCGTTGCGACGATGAGTTCGAAACCGAGACGATCGAGCTGTTCGGGAAGTGCTCGGCGAGATACAAAGACACCGAGCCCCAGCCGCATCCCATGTCGAGGATTCGCATCCCGTCTTCGATGCCTGCCCTGGCGACCGTCGTCTCGAGCGCCTGGCGTTCTGCGTCATCCAGATCCTTCGTGTTGTCGGTCCACTCGCAGCAGCTGTACTTTCGATGCCGACCCAGGCAGTGGCCGAAAAACGCCGACGGGACTTCATAGTGTTGCTCGTTCGCAAGCTCCGGCACGAGTGCAACCGGAGAGGCATTCATCATATCGACGAAGTCGTTCAACGTATGGGCGGCGTGAACATGATCGCCCGCCTTGATCTCGGCAAGCTTTCGATCCAACAGTCGGCGGATACCCGCACGAATGACCGAGTCGGGAACCAGTCCCATCTCTGTCCAGCTCAGTGTCTTTTCAGTTACTACGCCCATTCGTCGACTCCCGTTTCGATGACTGGAATATACGGAAGCGTTCGTAGCCAACCAACGCGGCGCAATTGTTTGTTACATTCACTTACATGTCGTTAAGAATGAGTGGCTTAGACTACCGTTCCCCTTTCTGACGTGGCCCGTTTATGTCGTCCGCAATAGTCTGGTTTCGCCGAAACCTGCGCGTCTCGGACAACCCTGCCCTGACCGCCGCTGCCGAGTCCGGCAAGCCCATTATCCCGCTGTACGTCATCGACGACCTGGACGAGGGATCGGCCGGCCGCTGGTGGCTGCACAACTCACTCCAGGCGTTGCACGCTGCCTTGCGAGACGACGGCGGTTACCTAGTGATTCGTGCGGGCAACCCGGTCGATGCCATCGAGCAGATCGCTGAGGACTTTGACGCAAGCGACGTCTATTTGGCAGCGCGCTACGAGCCTGCTGCCGTGCAGCAGGAGCGGGATCTGGAGACCGTTGACGGACTCAAGCTGCACGTATCCACGGATTACCTGCTGAATGAGCCGGGCACCGTCCTCACCGGTGGCGGGTCGCCATTCAAGGTCTTTACGCCGTTCTACAAGACCGCGTCCGCACAATTTGTTCCTTATACACCAGCAGCGGCCCCGGCTGACATGACTTACGTCTCCCCCGAGCCCGAAGGTGATCGAGACGCGCATCAAGCGTTGCTGCCGACACTCGATTGGGCTGATCGATTCCCGGACTACTGGACGCCCGGCGAAGAAGGTGCGCTCGCGCGGCTCGAAGAAGCGAAAACCAAGGTTGCCAACTACGACGTCGAACGCGACCGGCCGGGGCATGACGGCACGTCCAGGTTGTCACCGCACATGCACTTCGGGGAAATCAGCGCTGGCCAGGCTCACTATGCCATTTCTTCGCAGCGAAACGCCGAACCCCTGATTCGACAACTCTACTGGCGGGATTTCAGCTACCACCTGTTGAGTGAACACCCCACGCTGCCGTCCAAACCACTACGCAGCGAATTCGACAACTTCCCCTGGGTCGAAGACGACGAGCACCTGAAGCAATGGCAGCGCGGCAAGACCGGCTATCCGATCGTCGATGCGGGCATGCGTCAGCTATGGCACACGGGCTGGATGCACAATCGTGTTCGCATGATTGTTGCGTCCTTCCTCGTCAAACACCTGCTGATTCCCTGGCAGCACGGGGCGGACTGGTTCCTCGACACGCTGCTCGACGCTGACCTGGCCAACAACTCAGCCGGCTGGCAGTGGGTTGCAGGCTGCGGTACGGATGCGGCGCCCTACTTCCGCGTTTTCAACCCGATCCTCCAGGGCCAGAAGTTCGACCCGGACGGCGCTTACGTCCGCGAATGGGTACCGGAACTCGAAAACATGCCCAGCAAATTTATCCATGAACCCTGGACCGCTCCCGAGGCCATGCAACAGGAGTGTGGCGTCATCATTGGCAGGGACTATCCGGAACCGATCGTAGAGCACAAAGCCGCACGCCAACGCGCCCTCGACGCCTATCAACTGAGCCGCGATTTGGTAAACTCCGCGGCAAGCTAGCGCCCGTAGCTCAGCAGGATAGAGCACAGGCT
>JASJBE010000130.1 GCA_030066655.1 Woeseiaceae bacterium
CTCGGTCGGCCGGACGACGCGACGTAGAACTCTCTCTCATCGACCGAGACCTCGATGCCGTTGCCGTAGGGCAGTTCGCTGCCATCAACCCTTGTCCACGTGTCGTCATCGGATGACCATGCGTACACGGCGCCGGTAGGCTCGTCTCGCATCGCATCGGCGAGCGACTTGCCCGGCTCCAGTGGAACGGTCGCCAGCAGCGAGCCGCTATCCAGCGCGGCGACACTGTTGGCCACGAGGCCCTCTGGCATCATTGCGCAGCCGACCCGGGTCAGCGACAGCGTTTCTGTCGACGCGTCAACGTCATAGACTTCGATGGATTCGCGGCTGCCGTGTACGACCACGTACAGCGTGTGGCGGCCGTCGTCGGCCTGCTCGATATACAGGCCGTGCGTCGAGACGGTCTCTGCATCCGGTGCGTTCGGGCATGACGGAAATCGCTCGGGATCGTGCGATTCGCCGGGTGCATTCGCGCCGGTCAGCGCCGTCCAGCTGCGGTCACTCGCGTCTACGGCGTAGAGATAGTCGCCCGGAGTGAGGCTGCTTACGATGATCCACGGGCTGTCCCCAACCGGGACAAGATCCTCGGGATCGACAAACCCGCAAACAAACTCGAGGTCACCGTCCGCTGTGCAGGGCGCATCGTCGGCGAGGCTCATCGAGAACGCAGGCAGTAAGAGAGACACCGTGAACAGGCGTGTCAGTGCCGTACCGGAAAAGTGCGTCATGGTCGTATCCCCCTGTATGCTGTATGACCGTGCGTGGCCGAGCGTGAAGTTTAGCTCCCCGGCATATGCTGTGACATCGCGAGCGCAGCGGCGCTGGCGCCGGCGACGGACCAACCGCCATCCACCGGCAAGACGACGCCGCTGATGTACTGTCCCGAATCCGACGACAGGAACATCGCCGCGTCGCCGATTTCGCTGGCCGCGCCGAAGCGTTGCAGCGGCACGCTTTTGGCGACCTGGGCCTCGATCGTTTCGTTCGGCGCGAGGCGACGCATGCCCTCGGTGTCCGCGATCGGTCCCGGTGAAATGCTGTTGACGCGGATCCCGACCGGCCCCCACTCGAGTGCGAGCGTTCGAGTCAGCATGTCGACGCCGGCCTTCGCCGCGCAGACGTGAATCTGACCCGGCATGGCAAGGAAAGCCTGCGGCGCGGAGATGTTAACGATCGATGCGCCGGGCTTCTTCAAGAACGGAAACGCCGATTTCAGCACGTGGAAGGAGCCCATCAGGTCGATATCGACGACAGACTTGAAACCGTTCGGCGACAGATCCTTCGCGAAGGCGGGGAAATTACCGGCCGCGCCTGAAACCAGCACGTCCAGTTCGCCGGCCGATTCGGCGTGGTGCGCCAAAGCCGCGCCGACTTCCTCGACGTCCCGAACGTCGAGCGCATAGCCGCGCGCGTTGCTGCCGAGTTCCTTCAGTGACGCGACGGCCGCGTCGACTTTTTCCTGCGATCGACTGGCGACGGCCACGTCCGCCCCGGCCGAGGCGAAACACTTCGCGATGCCTAAGTTGATGCCGCTGGTTCCGCCGAAAATAAAGACTGTCTTACCGCTGAAATCGAAACTCGCGCTCATCGCCGTCTTCCATAAGCCTGGGGCTCTGCAGTGTCCGTCGCGGCATGGCAAAAATCAACGCGCAGCACCCTCGGCGTTGACGCCGATCGCCGTGTCGATGGTCGGGAAGCGGGGGTCAGGACGAGTGACGAGTCGCGATCGCGTTGAGCCAGTCGATGAGATCATGGACGACCTCATCGCGATTCGTCTCGAACAGCATCTCGTGGCGTCCGCCCTCGTAAATCTTGAACTTCAGGCGTTGATGCATGGTTTGCGCGTAGTGCAGCATCAGTTTGCCGAGTCCGTCGTCACCGCCAACCGCGTCGTCCTCGCCGCCCGTGATCAGGATGGGGAGGTCGGACGGAATGCGCAACAGCGCCTTGTCGGAACCGACGCCGAGCATGCCTTTCAGTACGTCGAGCCAGAACGCGGTCGTGAACGTGCCGCCGCACAACGGGTCTTCGATGTACTTGTCCACCTGGGCTTCGTCCCGCGACAACCAGTCGTAATCGGTCCGGGCCGGCTGATAGGGCTTGTTGAAGTCGCCGAAGCCCATTTTGTCCAGCATCGCGCTCTTGCCGCGGCGGCCGAGACGCAGCGACTCGATTTTTGCGACCAGCCGTCCCGGATAGATCAGCGCCTTCCTGGGCCATGTCGATGCCGACAGGATCAGGCCATCGAGGCTATGGTCCATCGCGTAGTTCTGCGCGAAGAAGGAACCCATGCTGTGGCCCATCAGTACGAGCGGCTTATCGGGGAATTGCCGGCGCGCGTATTCGTTGACGACGCGAATATCGTCCAGGTTCATGCGCCAGCCGTCCTTGTCGGCATAGTGCCCGTGCAACTCGGCGTTCGGACCGTGGCCGCGAAAGTCGTGGGCGACGACCGCGATGCTCGCGGCATTCAGCTCTTTCGCGAATGTGTCGTAGCGACCGGCGTATTCGCCCATGCCGTGCAGGATCTGGACGACGAGTTTCAAATCGCCCTCGGGCGACCAGACGTGTCCGTGGATATCGAGGTTGTCCTTAGCGGCGATTTTGAATGGCTCAGTCATTAAGCTTCCATTTGTTCAGTGTTCCGGTGCGGTGTGTGCAGCCGCCGAAGGCTGACGCGTCCAGTCACATTGATCGTCAAGGCGCGGATGAGTTCCTCTGCGGTGCCGGGATCGACGCCACCATGCCGCAGGCGAACAATATTACCAACTTGGTCAGCTCCAGCGTGGCATAGGTCGTGTGGGCAATGGATGGCGGCAGTTCCAGTCCGCTGGCGACCATGCCGGCGCGCGCGGTTAGCTCGGGAAGCAGCCATGCCGACTGCGCGACCAGGATTAACGTCAGTACGCCGCAGACGGCCCACCACTGCGCCGCACGTCCGGAAACGCGTACGACGATCAGGAGCAGGATCAGGGCGACGAACTCGGCCTTGTTCAGTGCCGCAAACGTGACAGCACCGATATCGAGCGCAACGGGGCGAGTAATCAGCGGTGCGGCAAATTTCACCGGGGTAGCCAGCAGAGACACACCTGCCGTCATGCCGAACCAGACGAAACAAATCCAGGCGGGAGAAGAGGCCGCAATCTTCAATCTCGAAATCAAAGCTGACACTGAATAATCCCCTTGAAAAGCGGTGGCGCCGGGCGCAAGCTCGCAGCACTTGGCAGGCGACTCTATGATGACAGGCGCAGAATCACAACTCACGGATACGGTGCTGATGATCCGGCCTGTGCGCTTCGAGCAGAACCCGCTGACCCTGGTGTCAAACAAGTTCATGGCAGAACTCGATGTCACACCCGATGCGCAGCAAAAAGCGGCCGCAACGGAGTTCGAATCCTTGCGCGCAGCGCTGATCGATGCCGGGATAAACGTCATTGTCGTTGACGATACAGACGAACCACACACCCCCGACTCCGTCTTTCCGAACAACTGGGTGACGTTCCACTCGGACGGACGGGTCGTCCTGTATCCGATGGAGGCGCCGAATCGTCGGACCGAGCGACGCAGCGATATCGTCGATCGCTTGCACGAGGAGTATGACTACGACATCAGCGAAGTCATCGATCTGAGTCCGCATGAGGAGCAGGGTCGATATCTCGAGGGCACGGGCAGCCTGGTCCTGGATCGCACTCACCGGGTCGCCTACGCCTGCCGTTCGTCCCGCACGCACGTCGACGTACTGGCCGAATTCGGCGAGCGGCTCGGTTATGACGTCGTCCAGTTCGCTGCCGTCGACAGGCACGGCATTGCTATCTATCACACGAACGTGTTCATGAATGTCGGTGAGGCAATCGCGGTGATCTGTGCCGAGGCCATCGCCGATACTGCCGAACGCGAGCTCGTGCTGGAACGCCTGCGATCGACGGGTCACGAGATCCTGACGCTCGATTTCGATCAACTCGACGCGTTTGCCGGCAATATGCTGGAGCTCAGGAATTCGGCTGGAGAGCACGTGTTCGCCATGTCACAATCGGCGTTTGATTCACTGCGTCCCGACCAGCGCGACAGGCTCCTGGCGAATGGACGCGTAGCGGTCGCCGACATCCGGCGCATTGAGCAGTCGGCCGGCGGCAGCGTGCGGTGCATGCTCGCCGAAGTGCACTTGCCGAAGCGACCAGCCTGAACCAGGAATAATTCAAATGCCCAACAAAAAAGACCGGATACTGATGTGTCCTCCGGACTATTTCACCGTGGACTATGTGATCAACCCGTGGATGGCCGGTCACGATGAGCCGCTGAGCCTCGACCTGGCCCGCGAGCAGTGGGAGAGACTTCGCGATGCGATCGCGGAGCACGCCGACGTCGTGACAATGGAGCCGCAGCCCGAGCTGCCGGATATGGTATTCACGGCGAATGCCGGCGCCGTGTACGGCAACAAGGCGATTGCCAGCCATTTCATGCCGATGGAGCGCCGCCCCGAGGAGCCGCACTTCAAGGCGTGGTTTACGGAAAACGGCTTCGAGCTGCACAACCTCGATGAAAAGATCGGATTCGAAGGCGCCGGCGATTGCCTGCGCGATCGACGAGGCTCCTGGCTGTGGACCGGCTACGGATTCCGCACCGAGATCGAGGCGCACAAGGAGATCGCCGACTTCTTCGATATCGAGGTCGTGTCGATACGATTGACCGATGCGCGCTTCTATCACATCGACACGTGCTTCTGCCCGTTGACGGACGGCTTCCTGATGTATCACCCGCCGGCCTTCGACTACGATTCGCGCATTGCGATCGAGTCTCGTGTGCCGCCGCACAAGCGCATCATTGTCGACACGATGGACGCTGGAAATTTTGCCTGCAACGCCGTGAATATCGACGACCAGGTCTTCCTGCACCGCGCATCCGAACCGCTGAAGGCGCGCCTGATGCTGGCCGGGTTTCATGTCAACGAAGTCGAGCTCACCGAATTCCTGAAGGCCGGCGGATCGGCCAAATGCCTGACGCTGAAGATCACCGAGCCGCTGGTGTCCTGATGCCGCACCGCTACCAGATCGAGCCGGTCGATCCGGCGGCGCACCTGTTCGAGATCCGTTTGCGCATCGAAGCGCCTGATCCCGACGGCCAGCAGCTGCGCATGCCGGCCTGGATCCCCGGCAGCTACATGATCCGGGACTATGCGCGTAACGTCGTCGATATCCGGGCGGAGTCCGACGGCGAGCCCATTGCGCTGACCAAGCTCGACAAGAGCACGTGGCAGGCCGCGCCGACAACAGCGCCGCTGGCGGTCGTCGCGAAAGTCTACGCCTTCGACACGAGTGTGCGGGGCGCACACCTCGATACGACACACGGCTTTTTCAACGGGACCTGCTGTTTCCTCGAAGTGATTGGCCAGGAAGATGAACGGTGTGACGTCGACATCCTGCCGCCGCCGCACACGGATGCCTGGCGGGTTGCGACGTCAATGCGGGTCGCGGGCGCCGAACGCTACGGCTTCGGTCGGTACACGGCAGCCGACTACGCCGAGCTGATCGATCATCCCGTCGAAATGGGCGTGCTCGAGATCGCCGAGTTCGACGCGGGCGGCGTGCCGCATGCGATTGCAATCCGCGGCAGGATACGGGCCGATCTCGATCGGCTGACGAGCGACCTCAAGGCGATCTGCGAGCAGCACATGAGCCTTCTCGGCAAGCCGACCGACCTCGATCGCTACCTGTTCCTGCTGCACGCGCCGGGATCGGGTTATGGCGGCCTCGAACATCGCTGGTCGTCTGCCAACATCTGTTCGCGCGACAGTCTCCCCGTGCCTGGCGAGGAGAAGGTCACCGACGCCTACCGAAACCTGCTCGGTTTGCTCAGCCACGAGTACTTCCATCTGTGGAACGTGAAGCGCATGAAGCCCGCCGAGTTTTCGCCGTACCGACTGCACGAGGAGAGCCATACGGAGCTGCTGTGGGTCTTCGAAGGCATCACCTCCTACTACGATGACCTCGCGCTGCTTCGATCGGGCCGCATTGACGAGTCGAGCTACCTTGAGCTGATCGGACAGACGATTACCCGCGTCCTCGCCGGTAGCGGGCGCCTTCGCCAGAGTGTCGCCGAATCGAGTTTCGACGCCTGGACAAAGTTTTACAAACAGGACGCGAATGCCGGCAACGCCATCGTCAGCTACTACGCAAAGGGTTCGCTCGTCGCGCTGGCACTCGACCTGCATCTACGCCGGGAAACGGAGGGTGCCGTCTCGCTGGACGATGTCATGCGCGAGTGCTGGAAGCGCTACGGCGAATCGGCAGACGGGATGCCGGAACGCGGCTTCGAGGAGGTCTGCAGCGAGGTCTCAGGCCTAAAACTTGCGGAGTTTTTCGACCGCAGCGTGCACGGTACGGAGGATCTTCCGCTCGATGAGTTGCTGGCCTCTCACGGCATCCGTTTGCACCTGCGGCCTGCCGCAACGCTGTCGGACAAAGGCGGCAAGTCCGCAGACGCTGTGCCCGCGGTGTGGCTGGGCGCGACGCTTACGCAGAACAACGGGCGAACGGCCGTTGCGACCGTCGCAAACGGGAGCCCGGCTGAGGCGGCCGGTCTTGCGCCCGGCGACGAACTGTTAGCGCTCGACGGCCTGCGAATCTCGGCAGCAACGATGGATCGGCGACTGAAGGAGCTTCAGCCCGGAGATTCCGTGCCGGTCGCGGCCTTTCGCGGCGATGAATTCTACGAGGCTCGCATCGAAATCGAGGCGACGCCCGTTCGTGTTGCCTGGCTGGAGTCAGCTGAGGACGTCGATACGCAGGTAGCCGGACTAAAGGCGGCGTGGTTGTC
>JASJBE010000033.1 GCA_030066655.1 Woeseiaceae bacterium
CGCTACGGCATCAATTACGTCGCGAGCCGCGCCGTGACCCTGTTCGACATCGTGGGCTTCAGCCTGCTGACGCCGTTCGAGCAGATGACGCAGCTGAACAGCCTGTCGTACTCACTCAATTCCGCGCACGCGAAGATGCTCGAATTGGACGTCGGAATTAACTTCGCCCGCTCATCCAGCGGCGACGGCTTTTACGTCTGGAATCGCGACGAGGGCATCGATGCAAACGTCAACCTGTACCACTTCATGCACATCGTGCTTGCGGACAACGCGATCGCACGGAGCAAATCGACGTCGAGGGCCGTGCCGAAGCTTCGAGCCTGCTTCCATGTCGGCAGCTGTTACGAGTTCCACCAGGCTGAGGGGCTCAACCCGACGATGCATGACTTCATCGTCGGAGACGTGACCATTGAGCTCGCGCGAATGATCGATGCCGCTCTGCCCGGCCAGATCCTGGTTGGCGACTTTCTCGCCAATTTCACGGACGACGAGGCCCGCAAGCTCGCGTCGGTCAACAGCATGGACGCGCTGCACTTTCTTGAGCAGGCCCAGGGCAGCCTGAGCAAGCTGAGCCGAATGGAGCTGTCCGGCGAGCGAGTCACGGCAATCAAGTGCTACCTGACCGGCGAACACATGGGTGAAGGGCATTTCGACATCCGAAAACTGAGAATTGTCGACAAGCATGGGCTGTCTCGTTTTGCCTACAATGCTAAGATGAATATCTACAGAGATACCGCGCCCCCTATCCTGCTCGGCATCCAGGACAAGAAATTGCCTGCCGCCAAGGACCCGGCCGGGTTGACACAGCACGGCAACGTTCGCGCCTAGCACGTCCGCCAGACACATCCGATCGCATGAACAAACACACCAGCCTCCTGGCTAGCCTTGTATTTCTCGCATCCTGCGCCGTCGCGCCGGCGACGGGCGAGCGAGGATTTGCGGCGGAATCCGAGCTTACGGCCTGTGTGGATTCTCTGAGTAATGACGACCAGTTTCATTACCATGCGCTCGATGCAGAGGGATTCAGCCTCCTGAACTGGAATATCGAGAAGGCCAAACACCCGAAGTGGCCATCCGATCTGGAGCGGCTCGGAAACACCGCCAGCCTGGTCACGCTTCAGGAGGCCGTGCCTGAACTACCGATATCCAACAAATTCGGCCGGCTGCACTGGTCTTTCGCCGAGGGCTTCGGCATCCGCGACAACCTGACCGGCGTTATGACCTTGAGCGAGGTCCAGCCGATCGGTGTCTGCGAGTTTACCGAACTCGAACCGGTGTTTCGTACCCGCAAAGCGACGTTGGTTACCAATTATCCCATCTACGAGATGGACGAAACCTTGCTCGTCGTTAACCTGCACGGCGTTAATTTCTCGATGGGACTTGGCGCGCTCGAAGCCCAGTTCAACGACGCCAGCAAGATCATCGCGCAGCACGACGGCCCGGTGATCGTGTCCGGTGACTTCAATACCTGGCGACGCGGCCGCCACGACCTGATGGAGAACCTGATGGCGGCCCACGAACTGAGACCGGTTGAATTCGAGGACGACTATCGCAAGCGATTCATGGGCTGGCCGCTCGACCACATCCTGGTCCGGGGGCTGAAAGCGACGCAAGCAACGACCCTCGAGCTCGATTCCTCCGATCACAACCCTATGCTGGTCAAGCTGGTCGTGAGCAGCGAAACCTGAGCGCCATCGAGCCTTCGTGAGACGACTCATAACACTTTTGGCGGCCCTACTTCTGTCTCTGGCCGCCAATGCCGATATCGGCGAACAGAGCGCGGCCGAGATTGAGCATCTTATCAACAGCATCGCGGTGAGCGACTGCACGTTCGTCAGGAACGGCAAACGTCATTCGCCGGTGGCAGCAGAGAAACACCTGAGGATGAAGCTGAAGCGCGGCAAGCGCTACGTCAGTGACGCAGAGTCCTTCATTGAACGGCTGGCGAGCAAGAGCTCTATGTCGAAGAAGCCCTACTTCATCGAGTGCGACGGTGCAGAGCCCGTGCCAAGTGGTGACTGGTTGATGGAACGTCTGGCGGAGTTCCGCTCGTCTGATCAGGCGAGCGCCAGCGGACATAGTGGCCCAGCCAAAGACGACTAGCAGCCGTTGCTAGCGTCGCCGCCGGCGATGCTCCCAATATCGAGACCGGCCCGAACAGAGTCCGAACAGCTGCCGTAAACGCCTACCAGCGCCGCACGCGGCCGGTGTCCATGTGCACGAAGTCGGATTTCTCGTAGTAGCCTACGCCGCCGCGCTGCAATCGGATTGCAGCATCGCGTAACTCCGTGGTCGGGGTGCCTTCAAGGCGAACGTCGATCGCCTTACCGAGAACGTGCTGGCTCTTCCTGGCAACGCCGCTGGACGCGCTTCGCGCGCGAAGCATCTCATTGGTCAGGGGCGATCGATACGCCGATATGATCTGGTAGGTTCCGTCGCTGCCCAGTGACGCCCTGACGTCGTAGATCAGGTCGAGCAAATCGGGGTCGATGTCGACCTTGTCACCCGTCCGGAAGTCCGACAGAAACACGTTGATTTCGTCCAGCGCTGTGTCGAGGTATTGACCGTCTTGCCAGTACACGACGTCTAGGTGCTTGCCGGTATGCGTGTGGTAGAAGGACAGCTCGCGTTTATCAGCCGGCGACTTGCCTTTACTCATGCCGGCGATCGATATAAGCGAAAGACCGAATAGAAGCGCGATCCGTGAAGTTCTATTTTTACTGGGCATAGTGTCTGGAGACGCGTGCGGCGGTATTTGCTGGTGTTTTCTCATTATGGTGTCGCTAAGCAAAAACTCAAGTAGTCTCTATAAGCTGCTGTTTTCCAGCGTGATATGGGTAGGTTTAGGGCTGATACTTGCCGCCCACTGCCAGTCTGCTCCTGCGGATTCCGACGCTCCGGCGCGGGGAAGCTCTGCAACGTCCGACTTCATTGAAGATTTGGAGTACACACGCATCGCCGCCGCGCTGGAACGCTATGAACGAATAGCCGAGTCTGGCGGCTGGCCTGTTCTCCCACCCGGCCCAACGATGGGCCCAGGCAGCACGGACCCGAGAACACCGCTACTCATGAAGCGTCTGGCCGCAACGGGCGATCTGGTCGGCGACGTGCAGTCAGGGCAAGCATTTGACGACGTCATCGAGGCCGCCGTAATCCGTTTCCAGGTGCGACACGGGCTCGAGCCGGACGGACTCGTTGGCAAGAAGACCTTGCGCGCAATGAACATACCAATAGCGGAACGCGTCGCTCAGCTTGGGATCAACCTGGAGCGAATCGCAGGGGTACTTCGCGCTGACCGCAAAGACTATCTGCTGGTAAACGTGCCGGCCTACGAGATTTACCTGGTTCGCGGAGAAACGACCCTCTGGGACGCGAAAGTCATTGTCGGTGAACCCGAAACTGAGACTCCATTGTTCGAATCGGCAATAACTCATGTTGTGTTCAACCCGACCTGGACCGTGCCGAGGAAAATTGCCAGCGAGGAACTTCTCCCGAAGATTCAGGAAGACATTAACTTCCTCACTGCAGGCGGGTACAAGGTAGTTGACGTTAACGGTAGTACGGTAGAGCCGCAGGATATCGACTGGATGAATCTCGATAAGACGAATTTCCCCTACACACTCGTGCAACAGCCGGGGCCGATGAACGAGTTGGGTCTTATCAAGTTCCTGTTCCCCAACGACTATGGCGTCTGCATGCACGACACGGCCAGTCGATATCTGTTCGAGAATTCTTCGCGCGCCCTGAGCCACGGCTGTATTCGCGTCGACGAACCGCTGGACCTCGCCGAACACTTGCTCCGAGCCCACGGCTGGAATCGAGACCAGATCGATGAACAGATTCGCCGTGGCGAAACGCTGACTGTCACCTTAGCGCCGCCCGTCCCTTTGTACGTTACCTATCTGACAGCTAGAGTCAGCGAAGACAATACGGTCTTTTTCTATCGTGACATCTACGGCCGGGACGTCACGTCTGAAACGTCAAGTCCGAATTGACCTGTTGCAGCGCGGCTGAGTCTACCGGTTATTCATTAGCCGACGTAGGAGCGGCTTCCAGCCGCGATCGCGGCAAGATGCCGCTCCTACGGTTCCAATGAAATTTTGCGTCACTGCAACAACGTCGGCTTGTGGCCGCAATAGGTCCCTTAAATCTCACAGGAGAGCGAGCTCTCAGTGTCCGCTTTGACGTTTGAAGGATGGGTAGACGATAAGTCGCGATGAGGGGCTAGGACTTTCATTCAAGTTTGTCACTGACATGGTCGCTTGAGTCTTTGCCAATCTGAGACGTGGCCTCAGTGATAAGGTTGGTCGGGGAGAGAGGATCTACCGTCGCTGCTCGAATCACTGAACCTCAAGTGGGAGACCTGACCCTCGACACATTCCTAAATGCAAAACGCCGGAGCCCCGATCGGGTACTACCGATCAGGATTTCCTACTGTCAGTTTCGTTGAGCGACTGTGGACTCTGAGCGAGTTGAGCTGGTCACCGTCAACATCGTTTGAACCTTTATCAATCTGAGACCCAGCCTCAGTGATAAAGTTGGTCGGGGCGAGAGGATTTGATTCACGGCTGCGCCGTTCACCCCTTCGGGGCGCGCGTTCGCGCGTCGTGATTCGCTGCGCGAATCGCTGAACTCCCAAGGGACCTCCCACTCCCCAACGCAATTCAAAATCGAAAAGGCCGCTGCCCCGTTTGGTTACTACCGATCGAGGTTTTCTACTGTCAGTTTCGTTAAAGGAGCGTGGTCTCTGAGCGAGAATCGCAGTTTGAAAATTGGTCGGGGCGAGAGGATTTGAACCTCCGACCCCCACAACCCCATTGTGGTGCGCTACCAGGCTGCGCTACGCCCCGACCGTTTGCACGCGAATGTGCAGGGACGGCAATGATACTTGCCGACCCGAAAATGTGAAAGAGAATCTTAGCGCCGCAGAATCTTAAGAACTTGTTCAAGTTCCATGCGCATCTGCTTGATTATCTGCTGACTTTGGCTGACATCTGACTTGGCTTCATCGCCGGTCAGGCGCTGCCTGGCGCCACCGATCGTGAAGCCTTCGTCGTACAATAGGCTCCGAATCTGACGGATGATCAGCACGTCCTGACGCTGGTAGTAGCGGCGGTTGCCACGACGTTTCACCGGCTTCAGCTGTGGAAACTCCTGTTCCCAGTAACGCAAGACGTGAGGCTTTACAGCACACAAGTCACTGACCTCACCTATGGTGAAGTAACGCTTACCAGGTATTGGAGGTAGTTGGTCGTTATTCCCCGGTTCCAGCATATGCTTCCACTCGGGCCTTTAGTTTTTGTCCCGGCCGGAATGTCACAACGCGGCGAGCGGAAATGGGAATTTCCTCTCCCGTTTTTGGATTGCGACCGGGCCGTTCTTTTTTATCCCGAAGATCGAAGTTTCCGAAACCGGAAAGCTTCACTTGCTCCCCAACTGCGAGTGATGCTCGCAGCTCCTCAAAGTACATATCGACGAGTTCACGCGCTTCACGCTTGTTCAAACCAAGCTCATTGAACAGGGATTCAGCCATGTCTGCTTTGGTCAGTGCCATTGAACCTAGTCTCTCAATTCAGCTGCGTGTTTTTGTTGCAGTAGTTGCACTGCTTGAGCTGTTGCGGTGTCCGCGTCGTCGTCAGTAAGGGTGCGCGATGTTTCCTGCAAAATCAAGCCTAAAGCTACGCTTTTTCGTCCGGCTTCTATTCCTTCACCCGTGTATATGTCAAAAATCCTGACACCTTTGACGAGGCCCGATGCGCTCTCCATTATCGTGTCGACCAGCTCACCGGCGTTGACTTCGTCGTCGACGACGACAGCGATGTCTCTGCGAATACGAGGGAATCGCGATACCTCTTCAGCCGTCGGTGCTTCCGATGCAAATGCTCTCTCGGCATCGAGTTCGAATACGAATGCCGATTGTTTAAGGCCGATCGCTTTCGCCGCGTTGGGGTGCAGTTTGCCGAGCACACCGACGCGATCGCCACCGCGAAGAATCGCCGCTGATTGGCCTGGTTGCAGTGCCGGATGATCTTCGACTGCGAATTGAATATCCGCCGCGTGACCCGTCAGTCGCAGCATGGCTTCGACGTCTGCCTTGACGTCGAAAAAGTCGATCCCGCTGGCCTTCTCTGCCCATTGCTCGGGATTGCGGAGCCCAATACAGACTCCCGCTACCCTGACGACCTCCTCGGGTTCTTCGAGCGTACCGTGGAATGACCTGCCGATCTCGAAGAACCGGACTCGAGCCTGCTGCCTGGCAACGTTAGCGGCCGCAGCCGACAGCATGCCGGGCCACAACGAGCCGCGCATGACCGACATCTCCGAGGAAATCGGGTTGCTGAGTGAAATGCTCGTTCCGGTTCCGGAGAACAGCTGGTCGTGACCTTCATCAATGAAACTGTAGGTAATCACTTCCTGGTAATCGCGCCCCACGAGCACCGAGGCAATCGTGTCGAGATTGATCGTCGACTCGGTCGACGCCGCCAACGGCATTGCCGCAACGGCGGTGGCCTCGGGGATCTCGTCATAGCCATGAATGCGAGCAACCTCTTCGATGAGGTCAGCCTCGATAGCGAGATCGAAGCGATGGCTGGGCGGTGTGGCGGTCCAACCGTCTTCGGTCTTCTCGATGGTTAGTTCCAGGCCGCCAAGGATCGCCTCGACACGCGCATCGTCAATTCCGACGCCCAGTAGTTTCTCCAGTCGTTCGCGACGCAGACCGATCGGCCTGTTGACCGGCAACACATCAGCATCCACCGTGTGCTCGGCGGGACCCGCACTACCGCCGCAAATGTCGAGAATCAGCGAGGTCGCAAACTCGACAGCCCGCATCTGCTGATGCGGATCGACGCCGCGCTCAAATCTCAGCGACGCGTCAGTGTGCAGGCCATACGATCGAGCCTGGCCCGCCATGTGTTCCGTCGGCCAGAATGCCGCTTCGAAGAACACCCGCGTCGTCTTGTCGGATACGGCCGTCGACAGGCCGCCCATGATGCCGGCCAGCCCGATGGCGCCACTGTCATCCGATATCACGATCGTATTGCCATTGACCTCAATCTCTTTCTCATCGAGCAGAACGACGCGTTCACCCTTCTTCGCGAGACGGGGCGCGATAGGCCCGTCAATGAGGTCAAGATCGTAGGCATGGCATGGCTGGCCCAGTTCAAGCATGACGTAGTTCGTGACGTCCACGACCGGGTGAATCGGCCTGAGACCGGCGCGCCGAAGCCGCTCGCACATCCACAGGGGTGTGCTAGCTGACGGATCGATACCGCTTATGACGCGACCGCCGAAACTCGGGCACAGGGAGGTGTCTTCCACGACGACCGGGTGGACCTCATCGATCGTTGCCGCGACAGGCTCGATTTCGGTGCTGGCGAGTGGCGACCCGGTGACGACCGACAGGTCACGAGCAATGCCGAGGAGGCAGAAGCAGTCGCCGCGATTCGGCGTCAGGTCCAGGTCGATCGCGGCGTCCGGCAAGCCGAGGAAGTCTGCGAATGACTCGCCCGTGGGTGCGTCAGACGGCAAATCCATGATGCCGTCGGATTCGTCGCCAAGGCCGAGCTCAACGGCTGAACAGAGCATGCCGTGTGAAACGACGCCGCGGATCTTGGACTTCTTAATCTTCAGTCCATTCGGCAAGGTGACACCGACGGGAGCGAGCGGGCTCTTCATCCCCTGACTAACGTTCGGTGCGCCGCAGACAATCTCGAGCGTCTCCCCGGTATCAACCGATACCTGGCAGACGTTGAGGCGGTCCGCATCGGGATGCTTCTCGAAGCTGACAATCTCACCGATGACGACGCCGTCGAGGCCCTCCCCGATCGCCTCAACGCCATCGACCTCGTGGCCGAGCATCGTCAGCTGATGCGCGAGGGCCATCGTGTCCAAGTCGGGATCAACCCACTTCCGGAGCCAGGATTCAGCAACTTTCATCGGCGACTACCTGAATTGTCCGAGGAAACGGAGGTCGTTTTCGAAGAACTTTCGAAGATCCGTCACGCCGTAGCGCAGCATGGCCAATCGCTCCACCCCCATACCGAACGCGTAACCGGTGAACTCTTCCGAATCGATGCCCGCGCTTTCGAGGACATTCGGATGCACCATGCCGCAGCCGAGAATCTCCAGCCACTTGTCCTCACCCCACAGCACGTCCACCTCGGCCGACGGCTCCGTAAACGGGAAGTATGAGGGTCGGAAACGAAGCTCCGCTTTGCGTTCAAAGAAGCGCTCGACGAACTGGTGCAGCACGGCCTTCAGGTTCGCGAAGCTGATCTCGTGGTCGATAACGAGTCCCTCGACCTGGTGGAACATCGGCGTGTGTGTCTGGTCGTAGTCGTGCCGATAGACGCGTCCCGGGGCGATCACCCGAATCGGCACGCCTTCGCTGACCAGTGCGCGTATCTGCACCGGTGACGTATGCGTGCGCAGCAACCGACCGTCCGGAAAATAGAAGGTGTCGTGCATGGCACGCGCGGGGTGGTTATCCGGGATGTTGAGCGCGGTGAAGTTGTGGAAATCGTCTTCGATTTCCGGTCCCGAACGAACACCGAAGCCCGCATTAGTGAAAATCTGCTCGATGCGAAGCCGTGCCCGCGATATCGGGTGACGCCCACCAACAGACAGGCCCCGTCCCGGCAGCGTGACGTCAACGGCATCGGCGGCCAGGCGCGCTGCCAGGGCGTCGGCTTCCAGTGCCTCCCGACGCGCATTCAGTCGCTGCTGGACGTCCTGCTTGGCCTGATTGATCTTCTGCCCGGCCGCGGGACGCTCCTCCGCGGACAGGGAGCTCAGAGACTTCAATAAAGCGGTGAGCTCGCCCTTCTTGCCAAGATATTTGACGCGTATTTCATCGAGCGCAGCCAAGTCTGCCGCGGCGTCAATCTGAGACGCCGCAGCATCGACAAGCTCTTTGAGTGCTTGCATGTCGGCCCCGTCCGTTTCGGTACGGAGCGCTTAGCTGGCTTGTGCCAGACCGGCCTTTGCCTGCTCGGCGATTGCGCCGAATGCATCAGGATCGTGGACAGCGATGTCGGCAAGTACCTTGCGATCGATATCCACATTCGCCTTGTTGAGGCCGTTGATCAACCTGCTGTAAGACAATCCGTGCAGTCGGGCCGCCGCATTGATGCGTGTGATCCACAGAGCGCGGAACTGGCGCTTACGCTGGCGACGGTCACGGTACTCGTACTGACCGGCCTTAATGACAGCCTGCTTGGCGGTCTTGAACAGTTTACTGCGAGCGCCGTAGTAGCCTTTCGCCTTGCTAAGGACTTTCTTGTGACGCGCCTTGGCGGTAACGCCGCGTTTTACTCGTGCCATGTCTCAATCTCCTCTTAAGAGTAAGGGAGCATGCGACGCACGCTCTTCACGTCCGCTTCGGCAACCTGCTGGGTGAGACCCAACTGGCGCTTACGCTTGGACTTCTTCTTGGTAAGGATATGATTGAGGTGGGACTGAGCGCGTTTGTAGCCGCCCTTACCCGTCCGGCGGAAGCGCTTTGCGGCGCCCCGGTTCGTTTTCATCTTCGACATTTTGTCGTCTCCACTTTAATTAGCCATACCACGTACCCGTAACGGGCCGCTGCAGGCGGGGACAAGCCGTTTCCGGCCTTACTTCTTTTTCGGCGCCATCACCATCACCATCTGACGACCTTCCATCGATGGCATCTGTTCGACAGTTCCGAGCTCTTCAAGGTCATCTCTGACCCTGGCCAGCAGCTGAGCACCTAGTTCCTGGTGCGCCATCTCCCGGCCTCTGAACCTCAGTGTGACTTTGGTCTTGTCACCGTTCTCAAGGAACTGGACAAGCTTCTTCAGCTTGACCTGGTAATCGCCCTCCTCCGTTCCCGGTCGGAATTTGATCTCCTTGACATGTACCTGCTTCTGTTTGGCCTTGGATGCCTGGGACTTCTTCTTTTGCTCAAAAAGGTATTTGCCGAAGTCCATGATCCGGCAGACCGGCGGATCGGCCATTGGCGAAACTTCAACGAGATCCAGTGACTCGTCCTTGGCCATCTCAATCGCTTCCGCGATCGGCATTACGCCTCGCTGCTCTCCTTCCTGGTCAATAACCCGGACCTGTGCAGCGTCAATTTCCTCGTTGCGCCTTACGCGTTTTGATACGGCGATCCCAAAATCCTCCAAACGAAACAGGGCTTCCCGGCCGACACATCGGCGGGAACGCGATTCTAATAAGGTCGGAATGAATAAACAACCACGAACCGCAAGAAATTGCTGGAAAAACAGCAGGTTTGTTGCTCGGGAGCAACAGGCTTTTTCGTGCGGATTCCGGATTTGGCGATTTTCGGAACTGGTGGGCGATGGTGGTTTGACTCGAATCGGCTCAGGCCGATTCTCGCCCCTTCGGGGCGCCCGGCGAGCGGGCGTCCAAGACGCTTTCGCGTCTTGTCGAACCACAAACGCGGCTTCGTTCGCGCAACTTATGGAACTGGTGGGCGATGGTGGTTTCGAACCACCGACCTCCACGATGTCAACGTGGCGCTCTACCCCTGAGCTAATCGCCCAGTTCCGTTCTTTCGGCTCCGTGCCAGGCTGGAATCCTAGCGTCCTGGAGCCCCTCTTGCTCTTGGCAATAAGCCCATTCAGTCGGGAGCCCTCGTTTGGTACCCCCGTTCGCTAATCGCACAACTCCGCCCCCGGATGGATACCCGAGGGCCGCGTAATTTACTGAAGGCACAGCCACTTGGCAAGCATTCTATCCCGCCATTCGCTCCGACAGGCCCATACTCACGTCGCGCAGTTCCTTGATTTCGTCCCGGAGCTTTGCGGCCTCCTCGAATTCGAGGTTCCTGGCCGCCTTCAGCATCTGCTTCTCGAGCTTCGCCGCTTTGCGCATCATCTGCTCAGGCGTCATCGAATCGTACTTGGCGCTCGGGTCAGCCACCGCGCGACGCCCTCGGCCGGGCGCAGGATAGGCGGCTTCCATGATGTCGGCGACGTTCTTCTTTATCGACGCCGGCTCGATGCCATGCGCTTCGTTGTGGGCCAGCTGCTTCTCACGGCGTCGACTCGTTTCTTCAAGCGCCCTCTCCATCGACCCGGTGACTTTATCGGCATAGAGAATCGCCGTGCCGTTGAGATTCCTGGCAGCACGCCCGATGGTCTGGATCAGTGATCGGTCCGAGCGCAGGAAGCCTTCCTTGTCCGCGTCGAGGATCGCAACGAGGGACACTTCCGGCATGTCGAGCCCCTCCCTGAGCAGGTTGATACCGACGAGAACGTCGAACTCGCCCAGTCGGAGATCGCGAATGATCTCGGTCCGTTCGACCGTTCCGATATCGGAATGCAGGTACCGCACCTTGATGCCGTGTTCGGCCAGGTAGTCGGTCAGGTCCTCGGCCATCCTCTTCGTCAGCGTCGTAATCAGGACCCGCTCGCCGGCTGCCACGCGCAGGTTGATCTCCGAGAGGACGTCGTCGACCTGCGTCGATGCCGGGCGAACCTCGACCCGCGGATCGACCAGGCCCGTCGGGCGAACGACCTGCTCGACCGTGTTGTCCCTGCGGTCCTTCTCGTAATCGCCCGGCGTCGCCGACACATAAATGGTCTGCGGCGAGAGCCGCTCGAATTCGTCGAAACGAAGGGGCCGGTTATCGAGCGCTGACGGCAGACGGAACCCGTGCTCCACCAGCGTCTCCTTGCGCGACCGATCGCCGCGATACATGCCACCGATCTGCGGCACGGTAACGTGGCTCTCATCGATAATTAACACGGCATTTTCAGGCACGTAATCAAACAAACAGGGCGGTGGCTCACCCTCCGCCCGGCCGGACAAGTAACGGGAGTAATTCTCAATACCCGAGCAGTAGCCGAGCTCGCGAATCATCTCGAGATCGAACATCGTGCGTTGCTCGAGGCGCTGCGCTTCGAGCAGCTTGTCGTGCTTGCGGAGCCATTCCAGGCGATCCTTCAGCTCAACCTTGATGTGTTCACACGCCTCCAGCAGGCGCTCACGCGGCGTCACGTAGTGAGTCTTCGGAAAGATCGTCAGTCGCGGCACGCGGCGAGTGACTTCACCAGTCAGCGGGTCGAAGTAAGCCAGCGACTCGATCTCGTCGTCGAACAACTCGATTCTTACCGCGTCTCGCTCTGATTCTGCGGGAAACACGTCAATCACGTCGCCGCGGACCCGATAGTTGCCCTGCGACAGCTCCATCTCATTGCGCTGGTACTGCAGCTCTGCCAGCCGTCGCAGGATACTTCGCTGATCCGCCTTCTCGCCGCGGGACAGGTGCAGGACCATGCTGAAGTAGGCTTCCGGATCGCCGAGGCCGTAGATTGCCGATACCGTGGCAACGATGATCGCATCCGGCCGCTCGATCAGGGCCTTGGTCGCCGACAGTCGCATCTGCTCGATGTGCTCGTTGATGGACGCGTCCTTCTCGATAAAGGTATCCGACGCGGGCACATAGGCTTCGGGCTGATAGTAGTCGTAATAAGAGACGAAATACTCGACGGCGTTATTCGGGAAAAAGTCCCGCATCTCTCCGTAAAGCTGTGCGGCGAGCGTCTTGTTCGGGGCCATGATGATGGCCGGCCGCTGGACCGACGCCAGCACGTTAGCCATCGTGAATGTCTTCCCCGAGCCCGTGACGCCGAGCAGGACCTGCCGTGCAAGCCCGTCATTGAGGCCCTCGATCAGCCCCGCGATCGCCGATTCCTGGTCGCCCGCGGGCTTGTAATCGGATACCAGTGTCAGTAGCGGTTCTGTATCGCTGTCGGTCTGTGTTTCACGTACCATCGGCGGCAATTATCTCGGAGGCAAACGAGTGAGTGTATCAGTTTCGGATCGCATGACCCGGGTGAAGCCCTCGGCAACGGGAGCGGTACTTGCCCGAGCGAAGGCGTTAAAGGCTGCCGGCCAGGACATCATCAGCCTGGGCGCCGGAGAGCCCGACTTCGACACGCCCGCTCCGATTCGGCAAGCGGCTATCGCGGCGATCGAAGATGGGCAGACCCGGTACACGGCAATCGACGGTACGCCGGAACTGAAATCGGCTATCCAGGACAAATTTCGCTGCGAGAACGGCCTGGAATTCGACGCGGCGGACATCGTCGTCAGTAGTGGCGCCAAGCAGTGCATTTTCAATGCCGCGCTGTCGCTGCTGGGTCCGGGTGACGAAGCGGTGATTCCCGCACCTTACTGGGTCTCCTACCCTGACATCGTGCGTCTCGCTGACGGGACCCCGGTCATCATCGAGACCGGACTCGAAGAAGGTTTCAAGATCACGCCGGAGCAGCTGGCCAGCCATCTCACGCAAAAGACCCGGCTCCTGATCCTTAACAGCCCCAGCAACCCTTGTGGCGTTGCCTATTCAGAGCAGGAGCAGCAGGCACTGGGCGAGGTCCTGGAAGAGTTTCCAAAGGTCGCGGTGATCTCGGACGAGATTTACGAGCACATTCA
Source organism: Woeseiaceae bacterium (assembly GCA_030066655.1). Classification (GTDB taxonomy): domain Bacteria; phylum Pseudomonadota; class Gammaproteobacteria; order Steroidobacterales; family Woeseiaceae; genus UBA1847. The sequence goes on from JASJBE010000033.1 coordinate 13,429, forward strand.
CTGGGCCGCCTCACCGTTTGTCAGCTTCGCCGCCGCCTGCCCGGCGCTTGCCGACCGGACGGTTACGGTCAACGGGGTCTCAAAGGCCTATGCGATGACGGGCTGGAGAATCGGCTACGCCGGTGGACCATCCGGGATCATCAGTTCGATGAAGACGGTCCAGAGCCAGAGTACGTCCAACCCCTGCAGCGTCTCCCAGGCCGCAGCCGTTGAGGCGCTAAACGGCGATCAGACGGCCGTGGCCAAAATGGTCGCAGAGTACAGGGAGCGGCATGACGCCGTTGTCGCGATGTTGAAGCAGATTCCCGGGTTCGAGTGCCGCGAGGGGGACGGCACGTTTTACCTGTTGCCGCGCGTGACTGGCGCTATCGAGTCGCTGGGACTGGAATCAGACCTGAAGTTAGCCGATCTCCTGATAGAGCAAGCCGGTGTGGCGACCGTACCCGGCACACCTTTCGGCGCCCCGGGCTATTTGCGCCTGTCATTCGCCTCTTCGATGGACGAGTTGAGCGAAGCGCTGGAACGCATAAATCGGGCTGTACGCGCTTGACTTACACGCTTCCGCAGTTAGAATCTCGCTCCTCGCAGAGTACTGAGTACTCTGGTTGAGTTATTCCCCGATAGCTCAGTTGGTAGAGCGATTGACTGTTAATCAATTGGTCCCTGGTTCGAGTCCGGGTCGGGGAGCCAAATCCCAAAAAGGGCGGCCTTGAAGGCCGCCCTTTTTCGTATTTGACGCCCCGAGACGCACTCCCCAGCGAAGGGTTGTTCCCGTCTTTAGACTTCCCACTTAAGATCAATCCGCACCGATCCGTGCCTTGCTATCATTTATGTGGCGGGCGGATTGGGGTCGAGTCCGGGGCCCCGATAGCAAGGTTCTCTTGTCGCCGAGCATGGCGCCGCCTTTAGGACGGAGCCAAATACTGAAGGGTGGCCATGTGGCCGCCCTTCGCATTTGGGACCCCGAGACGCACTCCCCAGTGAAGGGTTGTTACCGTCTTTAGGCTTCGTCCTAAAGATCAATCCGCACCGATCCTCGCCTCGCTATCTTCTGTTTGGCGGGCGGATTGGGTTCGAGTCCGGGGCCCCGATAGCAAAGTGCTCTTGTCGCCGAGCATCGCGCCACCATTCGGACGGAGCCAAATACTGAAGCAGAAGTAGTCTCCGGCCTGCGATCTTGCCTGCCGCGAATTCGTCGCCTAGAGGTCCATTCCTTTCAGGTGTTTTCGGAAGGCTTCGCCCGTCTCCGGGTGGTTCAGCCCAAAATCCACGCAAGCTTCGAGATACCCGAGTTTGCTACCGCAATCGTAGCGGGTGCCACTGAAGGAATACGCATAGACCGCCTCTTCGGGCAGCAACTCTGCAATGGCGTCGGTGAGCTGGATTTCTCCTCCCGCGCCGCGTTCGATCGTTTCCAGCTTGTCGAAGACCCTCGGATTCAGCAGATACCGGCCGACGACCGCCAGGTCTGACGGGGCGTCCTCGGGTGCAGGCTTCTCGACCATCTGGTGTATTCGATTGTTGTCATCCTCATCGACGGCGACGATGCCGTAACTGCTGGTGTCGCTTTTTGGCACATGCTCGGTCGCAATAACGCTCCCACCGTGACGATCGTGTTCGTCAGCCATTTGCCTCAGGCAAGGCGGATCGCCTGCGATGAGGTCGTCGGCCAGATGCACAAAAAACGGCTCGTCACCGATTGCGGGTTTCGCACAGAGCACGGCGTGTCCAAGGCCCAGGGGCTCACCCTGCCGGATGTAGATGCAAGCAACCCCCTTCGGAACGATGCCCTGAATGGACTGGAGCAGCTTCTCCTTGCCGGCAACCTGTAGGGCCCTCTCGAGCTCCGGGTCTGCATCGAAGTGATCGGCGATCGCGCGCTTCGTCGCTCCCGTGACGAAGACCAGCTTTGTCGCCCCGGCCGCGATAGCCTCCTCGACTGCGTACTGAATGAGAGGCTTGTCGACGATCGGCAGCATTTCTTTTGGACTCGCCTTCGTTGCCGGAAGAAAACGTGTGCCGCGCCCGGCGACGGGAAAAACAGCTGCTCTGACCTTTGATGACAAGGATTCTCTCCATCCGTTGACAGGCTGCGCATCATAGCCAAAAAACAGCGTCTCGTCAGGGCACGGCATCGCAGCAGCCGTCGATCCGGCTACCGCGATCTCGTTGTGCGAAATTACTTCTTGGGTTCCGCGACCCGTATGTCTTTCCTGTTGACCTCGAACGTCCGCTCACCGATACCCTTGACCAGCGTGACGTCTTCCGCACGCTTGAAGGGACCGTGTTTATCACGGTATTCGACGATCGCCTGCGCTTTCTCCAGTCCCACGCCGCTCAACTCCTTGGCAATGGTCTTGGCGTCGGCGGTGTTGATGTTGACGGGTCCCGCGAGCGCGATGATAGGAAAGACGCAAGCTGCTGCCCCGAGGCAGCGATAGACTATTCTCATTTCGAATCTCCTGCATGTGGTTTCAAAGCTCGCCCGGTACGGGCGGCAACTGAGAATCTAGGCGATCGCCAAGCGATTAGCCGCCGAAGAAATTGCGAGGAGTTAGGAGATTCTGAACTGCGGGTATACAGCTGGCTGGATTTTATCGGGCGATCAGGCTGTGTTGCAGCACCGTGTCGAACTGGACGCGAGTCGCAGGACGTTGCGTCTCCCAGCTCCTGCAGCTGGGGCATTGCCACAGCAGACGCTGGCTGGAGAAGCCACACTCCTGGCATTGGTAGCGCGGCGTCGAGCGCGCGATCTTGCTGAGCGCGCTGCGAATTCGTCCCAGCGTCTCCGCTTCTCCATCCCCAGACATCGTCGTCTGCACATCGAGGAACTCCGCGAGAGTCGGCTCGTCGCGAATGTACTGCTCGACGCATCGATCAATGGTGTCGATGCCACCCAGATCGTTGATGATCGCCGTATAAGCGACCAGGCTGCTCATCTCCGGGTGCTTGGCGATCAGGGAGCTCAATGCCTTCTCAAGATCGTCGACCGCGTTCTCTTTGCGGTAGATGGCGACGATCTCCGGCAGCGTCTCGGCGATCAGGTAATTGCTTTCATCAATGATACGGTTGTAGAGCTTCAGGGCGGTCTTGTTGTCTTCCATGTCCCGCGCAATGTGCGCGCGGGTCAGCGCTCCTCGCAGCGTCCTGGGACGGCCCGTCTGTGCCTTCTTGACGAAACTGCGAGCCGCCGTGAAATTGCCATCCGCCGCGGCCGCTTCGGCCAACTCACTGTAATAGTGCGCAATCTGGAGTCCCAGTGAACGGCCACCCAGCACCTCGAGACGTTGGCCAGCATCAATCGCCTTCTGCCAGTCCTTTTCCTGCTCATAGATGCGGGTCAGGCTGTCGAGCGCCTGAACCTGGTACCTGGAACCGTCGGCCAGGCGTGCGAACAGTTTTTCCGCCCGGTCCAGGAGACCGGCATGCAGGTAGTCCTTCGCCAGTGAGTACAGCGCCTGGTCCCGTTGCTCGGCCGCAAGGTCGGGACGCGCGATGATGTTCTGGTGGATCCTGATCGCACGATCGACTTCGCCTCTTCGCCGGAACAGGCTGCCGAGGGCGAAGTGGGTCTCGATAGTCTTGTCGTCGACGCGCACCATTTTAAGGAAATGTTCGAGCGCCTGGTCCGTCTGCTCGTTCAGAAGGAAATTGAGGCCTTTCAGGTAGTCGATATTCAGTGGCGGCGGTGCTTCTTCCGTGTCTCGCTCACCGAACCTGCCCATGGCCCAGCCCGCTGCACCCAGCAGCAGGAACAGGCCTGCAAGCATAAACGCTGATTCAGTCGGCATCGCTTAACGGCAGGTTTCGCAGGGAACTGACCTCGGACTCGGTATCTCGCAGAGACCGCCTGAGGCCGCGACGCTCGTTGACCAGCTTGAGCGCATACAGACCCATGCTGATCACACCGAACAACCAGCCGAGAACGAAAGTGACCGTAAAGGCGACGGGTATTGACGGGTTCACCATGGCGAATGCCAGGTCGATCTCGACGTACCCCCGATTGCGCGCGGTGAACGTGAACATCGCAATCACGATCACGATTACGGCCAGGCCGATGCCTATGCGTTTGATCATTTGAGTACCCGGACCCGATCCCTGAACAGGGCTAAGTGTATTTCAGAGCGAGCGGTTTTGGTAACCGGTGTTCCCCGGACGACGACTAGTTCTTGATGGGGAACTGTCGGCTCTCGTTGACCCGGTCGCGGAGGTCTTTGCCAGGTTTGAAATGTGGCACGTACTTGCCGGACAAGGCGACCGCCTCACCGGTCTTGGGGTTTCTGCCGATGCGCGGCGGCCTGAAGTGCAGAGAAAAGCTGCCGAAGCCTCGAATCTCGATTCTCTCACCCTTCGCGAGCGAGTCGCTCATCAGATCGAGCAGGTGTTTTACGGCTAATTCCACATCCTTCGCAGGAAGATGTTTCTGTTTTCGAGAAATCGCCTCGATCAATTCTGATTTCGTCATCTTCTGTACCGGCTGCCGTAACCTTCAGATTATATTCACAAATATAGCCCGGACCACAGGGTCCGGGCTACTGTTTTTTGCGATTAATCGCTATCGCCGGACATTTTTTCCTTCAGCAGCTCACCGAGCGTGGTGCCGACCGGAGCCGTACCCGTCTCAGATTTGTAGTTGCTGATTGCCTGCGCTTCCTCATGCTGCTCCTTCGCCTTGATAGACAGGGCAACCGTCCGATTCTTGCGATCAACATTCGTGAACTTGGCTTCGACTTCCTCGCCCACTTTCAGCACCGTGCGTGCGTCTTCTACCCGGCCCATGGCCAGTTCGGAAGCCCGCAACGAGCCGATAACACCGTCACCAAGGTCAACGGTGGCGCCGCGTGCGTCCACTTCAGTAACCGTGCCGGTCACGATGCTGTTCTTCGGATGGTCTGCGAGCCACGCTGAGAACGGATCCTTCTCCAGCTGCTTGATGCCGAGCGAGATACGCTCACGTTCGGCGTCAATCGCCAGGACGGCCGCTTCAATTTCCTGACCCTTGGAGTAGTTGCGAACCGCCTCTTCGCCCGGGAAGTCCCAAGAGATGTCAGACAGGTGCACCAGTCCGTCAATGCCGCCGTCGAGGCCGATGAAGATGCCGAAGTCGGTAATTGACTTAATCTGGCCCGTAACCTTGTCGTTACGATTGAAGGTGGCCGCAAATTCTGCCCACGGGTTGCTCTTGCACTGCTTGATGCCGAGTGAGATGCGACGACGTTCCTCGTCGATCTCGAGAACCATGACCTCAACTTCCTCGCCCACCTGAACAATGCGCGACGGGTTGACGTTCTTGTTGGTCCAGTCCATCTCGGACACGTGCACAAGACCTTCCACGCCGTCCTCGATCTCGACGAAGCAGCCGTAGTCTGCAATGTTCGTGACCTTGCCAAACAGGCGTGTCGACGTCGGGTAACGACGGCCAAGCGCCTTCCACGGATCGTCGCCCAGCTGCTTCATGCCGAGCGATACGCGCTGACGTTCACGGTCGAACTTCAGGATCTTGACGTCAATCTCATCGCCGACGTTGACAACCTCAGACGGATGCTTGACGCGTTTCCACGCCATGTCGGTGATGTGCAGGAGACCGTCGATACCACCGAGGTCTACGAACGCGCCGTAGTCGGTCAAGTTCTTGACGATACCCTTGACGGTATTGCCTTCCTGCAGCTCTTCAAGCAGCTGCTCGCGCTCTGCTGAGTACTCCTGCTCAACGACAGCGCGACGCGATACAACGACGTTGTTTCGGCGCTGGTCGAGCTTGATAACCTTAAACTCGAGGCTCTTGCCTTCGAGGTAACCCGGGTCCCGCACGGGACGCACGTCGACGAGCGATCCAGGCAGGAACGCGCGCACGTTGTCGATTTCGACGGTGAAGCCGCCTTTGACGCGTCCGTTGATGACGCCCTCGACGATCTCGCCCTGCTCGAATGCTTTTTCGAGCTCGGTCCATGTACGTGCACGGATCGCCTTCTCACGCGACAGTCGGGTCTCGCCGAAACCGTCCTCGACGGCATCGAGCGCAACCTCAACCTCGTCGCCGATAGAGATTTCTCCGTCGCGAAGGTCGTTCTTGAACTGATCGATGGGGATAACGGCCTCGGACTTGAGACCCGCGCTAACGATGACGACGTCGTCGTTAACGGCAACAACCGTACCGGTAATGATTGAACCCGGCTTTATTTGTTGACTGGCAAAACTTTCTTCAAATAACTCAGCAAAACTTTCAGACATTAGATTTAAACCAAGAGGACTTACGCCCTCACCCATTCGCCCATCTGCTTCCTGCAAAAGGCGGTGTACAAAAAAAGATCGGACTTCATGTCCGATCCGGTGGATTACATTTCCCAGGTTTTCCTGGCCCAGCTCATAACCAGCTCGGTCACGTCATCGATGGACATATCCGAGGAGTCGATCAGATGGGCATCCTCTGCGGGCTTCAAGGGAGCGACGGTTCGCTGTGAATCACGTCGATCCCGGTCTTCGATGTCCCGCGAAAGGGCGGCAAGGCTAACATCGATACCCTTGTCTTTCAACTGCTTATGACGCCTTTTGGCACGTTCCTCTGCGCTAGCCGTCAGGAACACTTTAAGCTCGGCATCGGCGAAAACCTGCGTGCCCATATCTCGCCCGTCGGCCACCAGTCCGGGCGCCTTCCTGAAGCCGCGCTGAAACTCCAGCAGCGCCTCCCGAACGGCCGGAATCGACGCCACGACGGAGGCACGTTCGCCGGCTTTCTCGGTCCGAATATGAGCGCTCACCTCCTCGCCATCGAGCCAGATCTGCTCGTTGCCTGAATCGTCGCTGCCGAAGCGAACCGTCATGTGCCGGGCCAGTTCGGCCAGTTCACCTGGGATCTCCGTGCTGACGCCCTTTTTTGCCGACGCGAAACCGACGAGGCGATACAGCGCCCCGCTGTCCAACAAGTGCCAATCAAGCGCTATAGCGACTTTACGCGCTATCGTGCCCTTTCCGGACCCGCTGGGGCCGTCGATAGTCAACACCGGGACAATCACGAACCAACCTCATGTGAATTCGAGATAGTAGAGCCTAAATCATTCATTATATTTATGAAATTTGGGAACGAAGTCTCGACCGGCTGCGTATCGTGAACGGTGACCGGACCGTCCGCGACGGTGCCCGCAACGGCGAGCGACATGGCCACCCGGTGATCACCGAAGCTCTGAACGGTGCCCGAGCTGAAGCCGCCGCCTTTGACGATTGCGCCATCGTCCGTCTCCGTGACGTCAGCGCCCAGCGCCTTCAGGCCAGCTGCCATACTGGCGATTCGGTCGCTCTCCTTGACGCGTAGTTCCTCCAGACCTGCGAAGGTCGTCGTACCGCGGGCCGCAGCGGCCGCCACAAAAAGCGCCGGAAACTCGTCGATAGCCAGGGAAACCAAGCCGGGATCGATGGCCTGCCCCAGCAGTTCAGACGACCGGACGCGGATGTCTGCGACGGGCTCTTCGGCCAGGGCGCGTTCATTCTCCAGACGGATGTCAGCCCCCATCGACCGGAGAATGTCCAGGACTCCCGTCCGTGTGGGATTCACGCCGACCTTCTCGATCAGGACTTCAGCGTCGTCGGCCAGCAGCGCGGCGAGGATGACGAACGTGGCCGACGACAGGTCCGCCGGCACGTCGATCGTCGCAGCGGTCAGCGCCTGCCCGCCCTGCACCGATATCCGGTTCCCGTCCGTCCGCACATCGACGCCCATAGACCGCAGCATGCACTCCGTATGGTCGCGCGTCACGGCGGGTTCGGTTACCGAGGTCGTGCCATCCGCGTACAGTCCCGCAATCAGGACCGATGATTTCACCTGGGCGCTGGCGATCGGCAGCGGGTAGTCAATCGCCGTCAGCGACGGATTGCCGTTGATCACGAGCGGCGGCAGTCCATCGCGGCTGTCGATTCGCGCGCCCATCGATGTCAGCGGCCCGATGATTCGACGCATCGGACGACCCGTCAGGGACTCGTCTCCCGTCAACGTGCTGTTAAACGGCTGCCCGGCCAGCAGGCCCGCCATCAGCCGCATCGCCGTGCCGGAATTGCCGAGATCGAGTTCTGTCGTTGGCGCCGACAAGCCCGTCCGGCCGACGCCGTTGATCACCAGTTCGGTATCCGAAGGCCGCTCGATGGACACGCCCATTGCCCGCATGGCGGCTAGCGTCGCGAGGCAGTCCTCGCCATCGAGAAAACCGCTGACTCGCGTTTCACCGTCGGCGATGCTGCCAAGCATCAACGCGCGATGGGAAACCGACTTGTCGCCCGGGACGGTGACAGTGCCGGACCTGATCGGGCCGGGATTAACGAGAAAGTGCATGAGAGAGAACCTGCCCGGGGCTAGAGGATCGCCCGTGGATACGCGCCCAGGATTCGGAACAGCGAGCTGCGTTTCTCCAGCTCGGCGAGCGCCTCTTTGACGGGCGACTCTTCCGCATGCCCCTCGAGGTCGATGAAGAACACGTAGTCCCAGTTCTTTCTTCTGGACGGCCGGGACTCGATTCGCGTCATGCTGACGCCCTGCTCGGCCAGCGGGCTCAGCAGGTCGTGAAGGACACCGGCACCGCCCGCCGTATCGTCGGTGGATACCATGATCGTCGTCCTGTCGTCGCCACTGGCGGCCAACAGCTTCCTGCCGATCACGAGGAACCGGGTCGCGTTGTCCGCCCGGTCCTCGATGTTGCTGACCAGGATATTCAGATCGTAGACGTCCGCAGCAACGTCCGGGCCGATCGCAGCGGTCCCATCCTCGTCGCGTGCGCGTCGCGCGCCGGCCGCATTGCTGCTCATGCCGATGAGTTCGACATGCGGCATGTATTCCCGGATGTAGCCGCGACACTGCGCCAGGGACTGTTCATGTGCACAGACCCGCTGGATCTCGTCCAGCGACTTCATCTTGCCGAGCAGGTGCTGCTCGATTCTGAGTTCAATTTCACCGGCAATTTTCAACGGTGACGTCAGGAACATGTCCAGTGTGTTGTTGACCGAGCCCTCGGTCGAGTTTTCGATGGGCACAACGCCGAAGTCGGCCGCGCCGCTTTCCACCTCGTGGAAGACTTCATCGATCGTGTGAAACGGCAATGCACGGACCGAATGGCCAAGATGCTTGTAGACGGCCGTCTGCGTGAAGGTACCTTCCGGACCGAGGAAACCGACCTTCAGCGGCTCCTGCTGAGCGAGGCAGGCCGACATGATCTCCCGGAACAGCCTCAGCATTTCCTCGTCGCGCAGCGGGCCATCGTTGCGCTCCAGCACGCGGCGCAGCACGTCCGCCTCACGCTCCGGTCGATAGTAGTCCACGGCACTGACCAGCTTGCCCTTGGACTGCCCAACGGCCTGCGCAAAACGCGCTCTCTCGCTGATCAGCGCCTGAATCCTGGCGTCGATATCGTCGATGCGAGTCCGAATATCGGCAAGATCCGGCACGTTTGCTTTCTTTTCAGCCATTACTCAAGGATCCAGCCTGATCGCCTGGGTCACGAAACGTGATCGTCAGGTTACAGGCTTGCCGAGGTTTCGCAAAGTGAGGACACCTTCGATACTGCGCAGCGCGTTTTCGGTCTTTTCATCAATCGGCCCGTTAACGTCGACGATGGTGTAGGCGATATCACCCTGGGACTTGTTCAACAGGTCCTCGATATTGAGGTTGGCGTCCGCCAGGCAGGTAGAAATCTGTCCGACCATGTTGGGCACGTTCGCATTGGCGATCGTCACGCGGTACGCGTCCATCCTCGGCATTCGAGCTTCAGGAAAGTTGACCGAGTGACGGATATTGCCGTTCTCGAGGTAGTCTTTCACGTTTTCCGCAACCATGATGGCGCAGTTCTGCTCCGCTTCCGCCGTTGACGCGCCGAGATGAGGCAGCACAACCGCCTTCGGATGAGCGATAAGCTCCGGTGTCGGGAAGTCGCAGACGTAGGAATGGAGCTTGCCGCTATCGAGCGCGGCGATCGCCGCTTCATTGTCGACGACACCGCCGCGCGCGAAATTAACGAGCA
>JASJBE010000034.1 GCA_030066655.1 Woeseiaceae bacterium
TCGACGCCGAATACGGAGTAAGCGTCGGTGAGTCGTTCAACCAGTGTCTTCGCGAGACGTTCGATCTGTTCATGATCGCCCGCATCGGTGAGCACAACGACAAACTCGTCCCCGCCGATTCGAGCCACAATACTGTCGTCGCCAAGCTCGCTCTTTATCCTGTCAGCGACGAGGCGCAGGACGACGTCCCCTATGCTGTGACCGAAGACGTCGTTGATCTCCTTGAAGCGGTCGAGATCGATATACAGGAGTGCGCCTGGATTCGAGTCCTCTTCACGCGCAGCCAGGTGCTCTGCCAGTCTCTCCTGGAGCAGCTGTCGGTTCGGAAGCCCCGTTAGCGCGTCAAAGTTAGCGCGTCGATACAACTCGCGGTCGCGTTCGAGTGCTTCGAGAGCAACGGCGAAATGTTCGGCCAGGTCGCTCAGCTGGACCTGATGAGACTCGGCAAGGAAATCTTCGCTGATACCACCGACAGCAAGATAGCCGATCCTGTTGCCTCCCACCTGGACCGGTGTCAAGGCAACGTGGGAGAGGCTGGCGGACTCGAAACCCGATGCGTCCAGCCAGCCGGGGGCCTGGTCCAGAGCCTGCACGCGAAATCCCCCTGCCGACTCTGTTGGAGCATTTTCCGGGATAGTAACCCGTGAACGGTTTACCTGCTCCTCGGTAAGCGAAACCTGGTAGGCCTCCGTCGCTCTTCCCTTGCGGGATGCAGCGACGGCCACCACGCATGGGCTGCCGGTGATGTCCCTTAAAGAATTGCAAACGGCCTCGCAGACGGCATCAATATCCGAGCCGTCCAGAATGAGCTTATCGATCTCCGACATCGCTTCGAGCAGAGTAATCTGTGAGGACAATCGGTCAGCCATGACATTGAATGTCCTGCCAAGGCGTTCGAACTCGTCCCCTGTTGTCAGGTCGACGCGCGATTCCCGCTCACCCTTCGACAAGGCGCGAGCAGCATCGTCGAGGCGCTTCAGTGGGTCGAGACTCTGCCCAATAGCCCTGAAACTCAACAATGCGATTAGCACAAGGACGGCGCTCAGAGCCGGCAGGAAGACGCGTTGAAAGTCGGCACTGGACTCAAACGCATAGCTGGCTGGCTGAGTCGCCCCGACTATCCACGAAGGCGACTCAAAACGGCTTTCGAGGAACAGCTCCCATTGCAGCGATACGAAAGGCGAACCCTCGATATCGCGAACCTCCAACGTAGCTTCGGTGGCTGTTGACGGGATTGACAGCGCCGACGTGCCTACCGAATCGATGCAGTGAAACGCCTCCGACCTTGTAGCCGGATACACGCACAGGGTCGTGTTGTGCGGCACCGCGGCACGGTCCGGCCAGATCACGTCGCTTCGAATTCGAAAGACCAAAGCGGCATCGCCGTCTGTGGAACGCATCGGTACGATCATCGCCATCCGAATGTCTGAACCCGTTCCGTCTACCAGGAGACGCGTTCTGCCCGAACCCGGAGGCTCCAACTCACTCAAGCTAGACAGGAAATCGGACGACCGCAGTCCGTACAACACGGTGGACTGGCCAGCCTCTGACAGGCTCGCGACGGTAAGAAAGTCGTTCAGCAGGAGATGCCGGGCATCGTCGACACGCCCGCCTGCCTTCGAAATCATGCCAGCCAGCTGCAGTGCCTGCTGTTCCACCTGCATTAGCCTGGAAAGGATACCCAGCCCGTGGCTCTTCGATGTCCTGTGCAGACTTTCGAAAACCCGCTCCTCCACGGCGCGACTGAACTCGTGGTGCGCCAGCCAGGCGGTAAAAGCGACGGGCAGCACGCCCGCGATCAGGAACAGCGTGAATATCTTCCGCCCAACGCCCTGCTTGAGCATGGGCAGGAACGCGAAGCCCTTCATCAGTAGTCTTCTGCGCGACCGACAAAGCCACCGTTGTTCGCACGTACGATGTCGTCTCGTGAGTGCTTGGCATTCAGCGGCTTCTTGCTCAGGCCGTCTTCACCAAGGCTGTATAGGTCGTAATCGCTGTTAAGCGGATTGAGCTTGCCATCTTTGCGGACCTTGCCCTTCTTTGGCTTTCCGTTGACGATGTTCAGATACTGATACGAGCGACCCCAGGGGTCAGTCGGAACGTCCATGTTGAGCTCGGCGAGCGTATCGGGCGCGCGATCATTGTTTCGCAATCGAAAGCTGTCTATGGCCAGTGACAGTGTGAGGATGTCGCCGATGGCCTTGTTGGTCTTCGCCCGTTCGACGTGGTCGTTGTACGCGGGCACGCCGAGGGACAGCAACAGCGTCGCGAGGACGAGCGCGATCATTAGCTCGATCAGGGTAAATCCTCGGTTTGGAATTCGACCATTCATGACAGACGCACGTCCCTTTGCCTTCGAGATTGTTTTTCCGTAACGCACCGATGTTAAGCCATTGAAAAACATAACAATGTGACCTGACTCTCAACAAATGCCGGACACATTGGCCACACGCCGCGATTAAGCGCCGTTTATGGGATTTTCGGCCTTCAACGAGGTTCCGGAGGTTGAGAAGTCTGCTACCGTGCCACGCGTGTAATCGCGTCGGTTTCGCGCTGCTTCAGCGACATCCAATGCCATGAGCGAGCGTGTTCGTTAGATTGACGCCAGTGGGCCGAGACGCTCAGATATCCGATGGCTTTGCATCGATCCCGGACCTTCGAAATTGAGGAATCATCGAGTCGACAATTCAACTGGAAGGTCAGGTCCTGCCCGGCTTTTTCTGTTTCGTCATCTGGATTCGCTACAGAATCCCTGTAAAATCCCGCGTCCGGGCAGCATAAGTCCGGATTGCAAGAAAAACTCAAGTAATGAGATTTGGGCCTGTAGCTCAGTTGGTTAGAGCAGGGGACTCATCAAAAGGTGCATTTGAGTCGAAAGACTCAAATTGAACGGGATGAATTCAGGGAAACCTTAGCAGTTCGGCTGATGGCAATCCTGAGCCAAGCCAGCGGTACACCGCTGGAAGGTGCAGAGACTACCTGGGAACTTCAGTGTTCTTAATAACAGGCTAGAGCGTCCCGCCCCTAACGATACGGTCGAGGGTGATGAGATAGTCCGCTCCTTCCGGAAACGGTTGGGTACAGTGAATCCCTTGGTCCCAGGTTCGAGTCCTGGCGGGCCCACCAATCTCTTCACGATTACAAGGCACACTACGTTCAGTCGAGATTGCCAGCAGGTATAGAACAGGACGAGGTCAAGCCTCTTTGTCTCTGAGAACCACTGAAGATCAATTCTCGCCTATCACTTTGCTGTCAAAAAACTCTGGCGGGAGAATTGGGCGGGCCCACCATTTCTCTATCCTCTACTGAGAAGATCACAGTCAATCGAGATTGCCAGCAGATTAAGAAGAGGACAGCTCCGGGCCGATTGCCTAGCCAATGAAAACCAGAGTCCCTCCACCGATCTACCTGATCCTGTTTGGTTTCCTGATGTGGCTCGTCGCCCGATCGCCCTACGCGTACATCGTCGACATCCCCTTCAGGAAGACAGCCGCTGCGATCATCTTCGCGACAGCGATTGTTATCGACGTAGTTGCGCTACGCCAGTTCAAGGCATCATCCACGACCTTCAGTCCCTTGAGGCCCGACAAGTCATCTGCACTGGTCACTCACGGCGTCTATCAGTACACGCGGAACCCGATGTACGTTGGCTTGCTGCTGATGCTATGCGCGTGGGCAGTGGTTCTTGAGAGCGTCAGCAACACCCTGCTGCTGGCCGGCTTCGTCATCACGATCACACTAATGCAGATTCGGCCCGAGGAAGAGGCGCTGCAATCGCTGTTTCCCGGTGAATTCGACGAATACCGCCGTAAGGTCAGGCGCTGGATCTAGCGGGGAGATTCAGTCCGAAGTCTTCGGTCGACGTCTGGCCGTAGGCAGGTAGCAGACGTTGGAGCCGTCTTCCCGCCATGCATGGTTGGCCGCCCGTGACTCGATACTATTTGGCAGCTGCTCCTGCAGCAGGAATTCCGCAGCGCTGAACCAATCCGCCAGCGAATTCAGATTGTGCTGAACCGTTGAGAGTCGCTGTTGCAACTGATCAGCGAACTGCAGCCTCGCAATAGTCTTGTTGGCGACAGCATCCAGTGCGGACATGTCTTCGCGCAGACGCGCAATGTCGTCTGACTCATTGGCGTCACCGCTGGCTTTGTCGAGGCGATGACTCAGCGCGCTCGCATGCCCGGCCAACGCGATGACCAGCTCGGCGATGCCGTCGATCTCCGCCTCGGTCTCTTCTGCAGCGGCCTGCACCTGGATCGCGCAATTGTGCAGGCACTGGCCTGCCCGCATTTCGTCTACCAGGATGCCGGTGTTTGAATCAGTGTCACTCATATCCAGATATTCCCGTCCCTGGAGTCTCGTCCCGAAGAGGCTTCGACGCCGACCCTGCAGCATTGCAGCAGGATCGGCATCTCAGACCATCGCTCTATTCGCTCGACGACACGAAACCTGTTTTTCGCGCGCCTGGAGTATGGATCGGCAGGTTTCGAGAAAAGTTTAGGAACTCAAACTTTCGGTTCTGGGACTATCTTCGCCCTTACGTGCAGCAATTCGGCCGACACGCCGATCATCCAGACGACGTACACGGTGCCGACGATGCGCTCGTACGCGCCCAGCCATGAATCGTTGACCAACAGGATCAGCGGGACCAGCCAGAGCCAGATGCCGAGGCAGATTGCGCTGAACAAGCCGAGCTTGGGTGAAATGCGCGACAAACCAGGTTGCAGTGCCCCCATTGCCAGGCCCATCAGGCTCGCAACGACCCAGAGTGGATCATTGGCGTTCGGGCCGCGAAGCGCGCTCGTCTCAGCGGTTGCGAAGAAGTAGGCAATGAAAAACAGGACGGCGCCACTCGCCGCGAGGAACGCTCGCCCGTAGGGCCACAGGCGGCCTCGATCGAGGCCCTGCAGCCCGATGGCGAGCGCAATGTGCGCGATACCGAACAGGGTCAGGCCGATCGTCTGCGCCCCGCTCCACTCCTGTCGGCTCAGCTCATTGATCGGGTCGCGGATGGCGTCCTGTCCGCTGAGTATGAGGACAAGCGTATGCAGTATCGGTGTGGCAGCAGAAGCAATGAGCGCGATTCGTAAAGGCATGGGACATTGGAGACCAGTGACCGGACACCTATCCTACGCGCGGTCGCGTCAGCGGAAAACTCTCATGTCGGGTGCGTTTACGACTATTCGTCGAACAACAGTTCAGGGGACAGGGGTGGTTGCTCTCTTGACGAAGGCACCGGGTGAGGCAGGCGAGCGATACGTAAACAATTGAAACAGCGCTTCGATCTGTCGTCCGGTCGCGATAGTATCGAAATGCATGGTTGAATCGTGACGAATCAATGGACTTCCTGAAGAAGCACCACGAACGCAAAGTACCGCCCGGCCTTGAGGTAGAGATCCTGCGCCGGCTGCCGCGCGTGACCATCATTGGCTCGCTGTTGCTCGCCGCCATGGCCGTCATCGTTCGCGTGCTGCCCCCCGAACCCGGAGTGGACGCTGCCAAGCATATCAAGACGGTGGACATATTCACCATCGCCAGCAGCATCACGTTCCTGACCGCGGTTCTTACCGTCGCGATCGGCGCCGTCATCGTGCACATCATGAAGGGGCCTGCCTATGTCGCGGACTCCTACCCGGTGGCGCACTCGGACCGCCCGAAACAGCGGCCACGAAGGCATCGATCCGACGACGGCTGACCGGCTACGGCAGGCAGACGCCGGCCGCCGGGCTCAGACCCGACAGCCTGATCTCAGACAAACAGTTCGCTGGATCGCGACGATCGTGATTCGGCGTCTGCCCTTGCCTTGCGTCGGATGGCAATGACGACGAAACCCAGCGCGACACAAAGCGCCCCGACGGCGAGATAGCCGAGCATTTTCCAGTGATAGAGGCCGACATAGAGAGTGCCCGCCAGGAACATCGCGCCAATCAGGACGTAGAGCACCGGCAGGGATTCATAGAGTTTTCTGGGTAACCACATCGTTTCACTATTCCGCACTTAACTATAGTGCGATCACAGTAGTCCTTCATAGTGAAGAGCGCCGCCGCTCCGTCTGCTGTGCGGCGCGACCAATTTGTGACGAAGTTCAAATAATGGCTCTGTTAAATCGCGGCTGGCGCGGGCCTGCGCCATCGAGACGGCATCGAGCGATTGCGACGCTAGTAGAAGACCGCCTCACAACCGGGCAACCACTCTGCCCAGTAGTCGATCTTGGTTCTGAGTTCGGCAACAGCCTCTGCCGGCGTGCGAGGCAGGAATCTCAATGAATCTCCGGGCCGCAGTTGCCCGATCACATGCCGGTCGGCCCGGATAACCTGCGCCAGCCGGGCATAGCCGCCGGTCGTCTGGGCGTCGACTGACAACAGGAACGGCGCGCCGTCAGGCGGACACTGCACGCAGCCCGGAAACACCGGAACAGACGGCAGACGCCCGGTATCCATGCCAGCTATGGGTTTGCCATCGAGTTGGATACCCATTCGAT
The DNA here is from genome assembly GCA_030066655.1 of Woeseiaceae bacterium. Taxonomy (GTDB): domain Bacteria; phylum Pseudomonadota; class Gammaproteobacteria; order Steroidobacterales; family Woeseiaceae; genus UBA1847. Next base: position 6,482 of record JASJBE010000034.1, read on the forward strand.
CGGCTCTACTGCTCACTTGCCATTGCTGCTCGAACAGCGGCCCGGATCCGTCGCTGTCAACGCTGCATGCTCTCAGTGCGGCGCCGATCTCGCGGCCCGGACGATAGCGCTGCGGCGTACTGGCGTCCGCCGCGGACGCACTCGCCGCGCACGCCAGTTCGTCGCCTTTAAGGAGGGCTCGGCCACCGTGGCCACCGAGACCGGCCGGGATATACGTGGATGCGGAACCCAGCATCGTGTCACCAGCGATGCCGCCGCAGACGGCGACGTAGGAACGCGCGCCCGACTTTGCACCGCCAATCGCGAGTTCATCGCCGGCCCGAACCTCGATTGCCTCGTGCATGCCGCGGGCCTCGCGATTCACAGCCACGTCGACATCAGCGCCGGTAACGGCCACGACGGTCCGGACATCCACGCCAAACCTGGCGCCGCTCAGTGTTACCTCCAGGCCGTTGGCCAGAAACGGATTGCCCAGCAGGCGATTGGCCAGGGCCAGGCTCAGCGGGTCGGCCGGACCGGCCGCCGGGATGCCAAGCTGCCGGAAACCACGACGCGGCTCACCCTGGATCGTCGTCTGCAGGCCAGGTTTGAGCACGTGCAGGCTCATGGCCGCATCAAGGCCTCGTACTCGTCGACGGAGATTGGGCGAAAACGTATCGGCCTGCCCGGCTGAAGCAGGTTTGGCGGTGAGACGGCAGGATCGAACAGTGCAACCGGCGTGCGACCGATGACTTGCCACCCACCCGGACTCGCCAATGAATAGATGCCGGTCTGGCTGCCAGCGATAGCGACGGATCCGGCCGGGACGCTCTGCCTGGGTATCTCATGCCTTGGAACATTGAGGCTCGAATCAAGTCCGTCGATATAGACGAAACCTGGCGCGAAGCCGAGCAGCCGGACCTCGTGCTCTGTGGCCGTATGCAGGCGAATCAGCGCGTCGACGTCGATATTGAGGTGCTGACAAACGGACTCGAGGTCTGGCGCGATGTCGGGGCTGTAGCAAACGGGTAGTTCGAAAGCTTCCTGCCGCTGGCCCTGCTCGGGCGCCTCTCTGCTCAGGGACGAAAGTCGCTCGAGGACCTGGTCGGGCTCGGTCTGCAGGCAGTCGAACTGCACGGTCAGCGTGTCGATGCCGGTAACCACTTCCAGCCAGCCGCCTTCTTCGCGCATCCGGCTTGCCACCGCCTCGGCGAACGCCTGGGATGGAAACTCCATCTCAACCAGGTCGTCAGACAGCAATCGTGCCGGCTTCATGCTTCGAACGCCCTTATCGACACGCCGTGTTCGATGAGCGCCGCTCTCACGGCACTCGCCAGTGCAACGGCATCGGGCGTGTCGCCGTGCACGCACAGAGTATCGACTCGCAAGGAAAGCTCGTCGCCGTTCGCGGCCCTGGTCGCCTGGTGCAGCGCCAGCGACAGCGCCTGCCGGACCGACTGCTCAGGCGTCGAGAAAACGGCGCCGGCCTCGCTCCTCGGAACGAGTCGTCCATCGGAACCATAGGCTCGATCCGCAAACCCCTCGGCGACGTACCCCACGCCGGCGTTGGCCGCGACATCGCGGAGCTCGCCGTCAGGCGGGCCAACCAGCGCGAGACTGAATTCGGCGGCAAGTGCGACGATGATCGCTGCCTGCGCTGCGTCGTTGTTCGCATCGTGATACAGCGCGCCGTGCGGCTTCAGGTGACGCAGGCTGACGCCCTGCTCGCCAGCGATCGACGACAGCTGCCGTACCTGGTCATGCAGCGCAGCCTGCAGTTTCGGGCCAGCCAGGAAACCGGACCGTCGCCCAAAGCCTTCGCGGTCCGGATAGGACGGGTGAGCGCCGGCGGCGACGCCGTGCTGCCGGGCGAGCCGCAGCGCCGTGCTCATGCTCCCCGCATCACCCGCGTGGCCACCGCAGGCGATGCTGCAGCTGGAGACAATTTCCATCAGCTCGGTATCTGCCGGCCCGCCCTCGCCGAGGTCCGCATTGAGGTCTATCGCAGTCATATCGTTGCAACTTGCTGTTTTTGTGACGAAACTCCCACCTGTGCAGCTGTTTTATGTTTAAAACCTAGGGTGAGCGATGTGTTTTCGAAGAAGTACCCTGATACCCAGGTGAGCGATGCTTGATCCCCTGATAATAATATGCGCCCTGATATGCGGCATTGCCGCCCGCGCGGTTGGCCTGCCCGCCCTCATCGGCTACCTGGCGGCGGGCTTCGTGCTGCACGAACTCGGCGTGACCGAAGGCGCCTTATTGTCTCAGCTTGCCGAGGTGGGTGTCACTCTGCTGCTGTTCTCGATCGGTCTGAAGCTGAAGCCCGCGGACCTTCTGGAAAGCAAGGTCTGGGGTACGGCGCTTGTTCACATGACCGTGACGATCCTGGCCCTCGCTCCGCTGCTGTTCCTGCTCATGGCGTCCATGGTGGAGACAGACGGTTTCGGCTGGCCGCAGGCCGTGCTGTTGGCGTTTGCGTTGTCGTTCTCCAGCACGGTGTTTGCGATCCAGGTGTTGCAGGAACGTGGTGAGATGGCATCGCAGCATGCGAATCTCGGCATCGGCGTGTTGCTGATGCAGGACATCGCCGCGGTGCTCTACATCGGCGCGAGCACCGGCAAGGTGCCGCACTGGATGGCGCTCGGACTCGTGCTGCTTGTCCCTGCAAGACGACTGATCCTGAAGCTATTGAGCATGTGCGGGCACGGCGAGTTGTTCACGCTGTTCGGTCTTGCGCTCGCGATTCTGGGCGCGCAGTTATTCGAGGCCGTCGGAGTCAAGGGCGACCTTGGCGCGCTGATTCTCGGCGTCTTGCTGGCCGGCGACAAGCAGGCCAAGGAACTGGCCAGGAGCCTGCTGCAGTTCAAGGACCTGTTCCTCGTCGGCTTCTTCGTCACCATCGGTCTGATCGGATGGCCATCGGCGGAGCTCATGATCATCGCGTTCATTCTCGGGATCCTCTCACCGCTCAAGGCCCCCCTGTATTTCTGGCTGATGACGCGCTTCCACGCGCCGCCTCGGGTTGCGTTCCTGAGCTCGGCCTCGTTGTCCAACTACAGCGAGTTCGGGCTCATCGTGATCGCCATCGCGGCAAGCACGGGAGTCGTGGACAACCAATGGTCGGCGACCCTTGCGCTGGCTATCGCCATCAGTTTTGTGCTGTCGTCAGCGGCTAACATCAAGCCGCACGATTACTATGCTCGCTGGCGCTACAAACTGCGCCATTTCCGCAGCCCGGTACTCGAGCGCAAGCGACCGGATGTCGACGGCATTCGCGCTATCGTGCTCGGCATGGGTAACATCGGCACCGGCACCTATGACGTTCTGCGCGAGCGCTACGGCGATTCGGTCGTGGGCGTTGATGAGAACAAGGCCAAGCTGGCCGCGCACATTGAGAAAGGTCGGCGAGTCATCGACGCCGACGCCAGTGATCCGGACTTCTGGTCGATCGTTCGTCTGCACGACGTTGATCACGTGATGCTGGCCCTGACCAATCACAGTGAAAACATGCTGGTTGGCAAGATGCTTCGTCGCAGGCATTACAAGGGTCGCATTACGGCGATAATCCGGTTTGAGGATGAAGGCGAGGAGCTAAGGCGGTACAACATCGAGAGCGTCAACCTGTTCCGCGAAGCCGGTCGCGGGTTTGCCGAACATCTCGAATCGACTTCGGCAGACGGGACGGAGAAAGCGGCGAGCGCGACCTAGCCCGAGTATCTGACCGATTGCGCGGGCGCTAGCGAGGCCGGCCGGCTGACCTCCAGTACTGGATCAGCGCGATACCGAAGAACATGCCGCCGAGATGTGCGAAGTTCGCGACGCCGGGCTGGCGACCGCTGACGCCCAGGTAGAGTTCCAACAGACCGAACCCGAGCACGAAGTACTTCGCCTTCATCGGAATGGGCGGAATCAGCAGCACGACGGTCCTGTTCGGGTACGTCATCCCGTAGGCCAGCAGGATGCCGAACACGCCACCCGATGCGCCGATTGTCGGGTACACAGAGCCCGTCAGCTTGGCGACGGTGAGCTGAACGATGCCGGCGCCAACGACACAGGTCACGTAGTAGAGAATGAAGCGTCGCGGACCCATAAAGTGCTCGAGGTCTCGCCCGAACATCCACAGACCGAACATGTTGAACGCGATATGCGTGATATCCCCGTGCAGGAAGCCATAGGTCAGGAGCTGCCACGGCATGAACGGTGGATTCGGCGAGTCGAGTGACCACAACGCCAGTCCGCCCCAGACCGCGGGAGACAACAGCTGCTGCATCGCGAACATCAAGCCGTTCGCGATCAACAATGCGAAAATGATATTGGGGATGGCGCTTTGCCGCTGCGGGCGCATGCGGTAGATATTCTGTGTCATAGACGTCTTGAGACTCGGATTTAGGCGTCGTGTTCGGGATTGTTCTCGAGATTACCAGCCGCCGCCACCGCCGCCGCCACCGCCGCCGCCTGAAAAGCCGCCGCCACCCGAGCCGGAACTCGATCCGGGCGCTGACGCAGAATGGCCGACGGCCGTGCTGAACGACCCCGACAGGTCGGACGACATCGAGGATATCCCCCGCCAGTTGCCGTGATACCACGCGGGCTGGTATGCATTGCCGCTGTTATCCCGGATAGCAGCCAGCACGGTCGCGAACTTCTCGGCCCAGCGCTGATCGACACCGAGCGCGAGTGCGTAGGGGAGGTAGCGTTCGAAGAGCTGTGGCGTCTTGTCCGGTGGATTCCTCAAGTTCAGTTCCTCCTTCTCAGCCACGTCGAGATAGTCGCGGAAACCGCTCAGCTGGTCGAGCAACGTTCGACCTCGCATCGTCGGGCGCTTCATGTAGATCGCGAACAGCACCATGACGACGTACATTGTTATGAGGGTACCGATCGACGCCACCGTAGGCTCTTGCCCCTGCGCAAACGACAAGACCGTGAACGCGATAACGATAACGACGGCCGGCAGGTTCAGCATGCCGTTCGTATTGAAATACCGGCCGTTGTAGTCGTCTTTCAGCGATTGCTTGTGTGCGCTTCGCGCCGCGCCGATGACCTTGTGGTTCTTGTTGTCGAGCTCGATGCGAGTCGCCGACTCGAACAGGCCTTCGTAGAGCTCTTTTTCGCCGGCCGCCATCGGTGGCGCATCTTGACCGGGGTCAGTCTTGCGCAAAAAGTGCGACTTGCCGTCCTGCTCGATCTCGAGATAGCCCTTAACCGCAAGGTTGACGATGGCTGCCGTCATGACCTTGCCGTCGTAGTACATCTGATTGATGTAGCGCAACGACGCGGGCGAGTAACCGTGCGGCGGCTCGTAGCGCGTTACGACAGGCCCCTCGGCCGGATCACGCCCGAACTTGCGCCAGACCGGAATGTAGTAGGCAAGCAAGACGATGAGGCCGGCCAATGCGGTCAGGACGCTGCGATTGTCGTTCAGGAACCACATCGCGCGCTGCAGGTCGCCCGGTTCATCGACGAGACCTTTGGGCCAGGCGACGGCGATTGTCAGCCCGTTGACCGGGGACAGCGGTGAATTGGACGCAAACTTGACGATGGGACCGTCATCGACGCTCGCCGAGTAGTCCTTGCCCCGCTGTCCGAAGGCGCCGGTGTAGGCATCAACGACGAGGTCTGACTCCGACACGTCAAAGTCGAAACTCACCGAAGCCGAAGCGCGATCGATCGGGAATCGCCAGTAGAAACCGGTGACGTTCCAGTACAACTCGTCATGCGTCTCGAAAAAACCGAGCATGCGGTCGGCACGATACCGAAAACGGTACTCATAATCGCCGGTTTCGAGGTATCGGTCGCTGCGTCCGAAGTACACGGTGATCTGGTCCCGCGGCGTCTTGACGTGAAACGCTTCGTCCCGATCATCGCGAAGTACGGACAGCGGTACGATAGAAACGCGGTGCCGGTTACCGGCATTGTCGACGTATTCCGTCGGTATCGTCCGGTAGATTCCGCGTCGGATCTGCTTACCCTCGGCCCGTACGCGGATGACCTCGGTCACTTCGATCGACGCATCCGCCTTGATGACGATGTCGCTGTGAAAGCTCAGGATGCGTTCGTCCGCGTGCGCCGCGAACGATAACAGCAGCAGGAGTGCCGAACGGATCACTCGACCTGGCCCAGGTTGACCAGCGGCACGTTGGCGACATCGTCCGATGCCTTCTGGAAAAACTCGCGCTGAGAGAACCCGAACATTGATGCGACCAGGTTACTCGGCACCGACTCGACCATGATGTTGTAGTCGCGCACAGACGCGTTGTAATAGCGACGGGCGAACTGCAGGTAGTCCTCGGTCTCGACCAGCTCGCCCTGCAACTGGAGAAAGTTCTCATTCGCCTTGAGGTCAGGATAGGACTCCGCCAGCGCGATCAGCTTGTGCACACCCGACGCGAGCTGTTCCTCGACATCGCCCCGCTCCGCCACCGACTGACTCTGGCGCGCCTGGTTACGCAACTCGGAAACAGCCTCGAGCGTCGCCTTCTCGTACTTCGCGTACTGGTCTACCGCGGTAACGAGGTTCGGGATCAGGTCATAGCGACGCTGCAACTGCACGTCGACATCACTCCACGCCGTATCGACCTGGTTGCGACTATTGATGAGACGGTTATAGAGGATAACGCCGGCGACAAGAACGACGACGGCGATCAGAAGCAGGATTTCCATCCGCGTACTTTACCACTCAACCACAAGGATCATTGCTTACGTTTATTAGCAGGTCCTAGGTGAGCTCTAGCGCGTCGCCAGTCAGTCGAGTACAAGGCGAGTCGTCGAACGAAAGCGGAGCGTACACGAACGTACGTGAGCATTTCGTTCGACGGCTCAACGCCGTAATCGGGTGACTGGCGGTGCGCCTGTGCCAGAAGCTAGTACCAGAAGGAGATGAAGATCTGTACTACATTCGCCTCCAGCGAATAAAACGGTTCCTCACCGACGGGCGCCCCGCTCGTCAGGTCACGGAACTCTCTATAGTCTGCCGTCAGGTAGTCCAGCGAGGCCGAAATCGAGCCTCTCTTCAGGAATCCCTGCCAGCCGACCGGGTCATCGAGGAACGTGTAGCTGGCCTTCAACTGGACCGTCGTCGTGCTCATGTCGCTGAGCTCTTTGTCACGCCCGCGGAAGTTCGTCGCCTCGGAGCGTGGGAACAGGTCGCTGAAGAACGACGCGCCGGTCTGGTCATGCAGGCGCACTTTGCCCGTGAAAATCCAGTTCTTCCACGGGTGCGTGTAGCCCAGCGATACCGTATGTCCCACGATATCCCAGGTATCGGTGAAATAGCGATACTCGCCTTCGATCGCCGCTCGGTACGGCAGGAAGTACTTCGCACGGATACCGAGCGCGTTGCTGGTTCGAGTATTCGGATATACCTCTTGCTCGTAGGAATAGCCTTCGGCATCTCTGTAGCGAACGGTCCGATACGGGTTGTTCAGGTATCCCTCTTCGGTCACGGTCTCGAAATTGAGTGCCGTAATCAGGTTCTTGGTCAGGATCTGTGTGATGCTGACACCGTACTGCTGTGCGAGCATGTCTCGCGAGAAGGTCTCATCGTCGGAACGACCGACAACGTTTTCGCCGTGACCATAACTCAGCGCGACGGTGGTCAACTGGCCGAAGAAATCCTGCTTTACCGACAGCGCCCAGGTAGACGCGTCGTAATCGGATTCGACGCTGCTGACGTAGTTCAGGCTCATCGTCGTGTTGCCACGAAGATAATCCATGCCTAAGGACCACTGCTCGCGCTCTTCGGTATACGGGCTCGCGGTGGTCACCACATCGATGGAAGCCGACGAGACATAGTCGAGGTAGTGGTTACCGACGAACGACAGGCTCTTGCCGACCTGCTTGCGAACAAGGACTGACGGTCCGTCAATCGTGACGCCGCCGCCGTCATAAAGATGATAGAGAACGTCCGCGCGGTCCTCGGGCAGGACGGCGGCCAGTGCGCCAGCCGACAGGCTGAGCAGCAATAATGTGGCTGAAATACGCCGCAACATGCCGAAGTCTCCTAGTTGCAGCCGCAACCGCCGCCAGCGGCGCCTTCGCCGCCTCGTGCACCCTCACGCGACTCGTAGACGTGCTTCAGGTACGAAGAGGACACCGGATCGCCATCTAAGGCCATGATCGGGTCCGCGAGCCGGTCGCGCTCATAGGGTTTCACCCACGGCTCAACATTCGTGCAGGCAGAGAGCCCCAGAACAGCCAGTAAAACCAGCGAAATGCGTGAAATTGTCGATATTTTCATTGCCATACCCCACTCTATCCCGGTCCAACGCCGGGAACTGTGATCCTATTCTCAAAGACGCGCCTTATGCCGAACACGTCTTAACTGCATTCAAGTGTTCAGAAAAAGACCGTGACGCCAAACGTCCCTTCGAGGTTGTGCACGGTCTTTTCCTCGCCAAACAGGTCGATGTCGTACAGGTGATCGCGAAAATCCAGGTGCAGGGCGACCGAGTCCGTCAGCAGGAACCGATAGCCCGCGCCGTAGGACACCGAGAAGCGATCGTCGTCGGCGAACCGCGTCGACCCAAGACCGGCGATCAGGTAGAGATTCGTGTTGTACGCTCGTCCCTCGCCGATGAAGACCTCGCCCGGCAAGATGTTGTAGCCCAGGCTCAGGTTGTAGTACGTCAACGTGCGGTCTTCGATCAGGCGCGCGCCGCCGCTCAAGAGCTCAAAGCTCGTCAGGCCCGCCTCACTCTGGCCAACCGATGCCTCGACGAAGAAGCCTTCTGTCACGTGATAGGCCAGCTTGGCGCCGTAGACAACGTCGGAACCGAAGTCCTCGATATTCAGGATGCCGACGAAGGCGCCGAGCTCAAAGTCCTCCCGATCGATACGGGGCTCCTTGATTTCGCGGCGCTCTACCTCGGGATCGACAACCTGTCCGGGCGGCTCCGCCGACGGCGGTGGCGCCTCCTCGTTGCCGAAGCCGAAAAGGTTCTTGGTCGCCGCACAGCCTGTCAGGCTGATCATCGCGGTGATCAGAAAAAGAACGCGAAACCGACTTTCCATTCTTCTACTTCCTCGTTGTCATCGCGACTGGTAAACACGACGTAGCTCTTGTATTCGGCCCGTAGCAGGAAGCGGCGCGTCGCATAAATACGAAAGCCGCCGCCAACGTGACCGATCTGGTCTGTGCGATCGTCGCCCTGGACGATCGTCGATTTCGGTTCGGTGCGTATCGCACCCGCGCCTAGCGTCATGAATGGCGACACGCGCCAGTCCGGGAACGCCTCGTGGACAATGTTGACGCTACCGGTCCACGCGTTGGAGAAGTTGCCAAGGACCTGCGAGCCCCAAAGCTCGAGCGAGATATAGGGGTTCAGCGAGTAGCCACCATAGACGGACACAATGTTGGCCCCGCCGAAGTCTCCGGCGAGTACGCCCATCTCCCATCGTGCGTTCGTGAAGTCTTCCTGCTGCGCCGACTCGAAGGTCGTCTGTGAACCGTCAGGCTTCAGCGTCTGCTGCATCTGCGCCTGATCGACCCAGCCCTCGTCGCCCTGCGCATCTCTGACGAGAAACCACGTCGTGCGCTGCTTCAGGATTTCGATCGTCTCGCCGCGGTCGACGATGTGGAACTTCGGATAACCGCGGCCGGGGCCGGTATGCATTTCGAGGTAAGGATCGGCCACGGCGACCTGACGATACTCCTTCGCAGCAGCGGCTACTCCCGGTAGCACGCAGGCAAGGAATATCGCGGCTATCGCCAGCGTCAAACCTTTCTTCAATGCATCGCCCTTTACTATCGCTCGTACAGCCTTCTAAGGCTGTCTAGTTCATCGGCGCATCAAACGGATTGTTGTAATACTGGCCACCGATATCCAGCCATTCAGCAATCATGCGTCTTTCTGCTTCCGATAAGAGGTTGTAGTGAGAATTCGCAGGGTCTGCGAACCGATCGAAAAAGTCTCCCGAGAACCGCGCGCCGCCAATCGTTGCCGGCGAGTTGATCGGGATCGGAGCCAGGATGTCGTTCCCCATGTCATCCTGACCAATGACCTGCTGCGCATCGACAAGCACACCACCAACCACTTCCTGAAGGTTATCACCCACCAGCAGCTCGCGGTAGGAGAGGAAATGATCCGGCTCGTCCGGCGACTGGCCGTCCTGCAGCTCAAGCTGACCTGCGGGTACGCGCACCGTGTTGTCGGCCGGATTGACGGGGGAGTGGCAGGCGACACACATGTTGTCTACCGGGTTGCCCATCGCGTCAAGCACCGGTACTTCCAGGCCGGTGACCGGGTCGATCATCGTGACCGGCCTGGACAGCTGCCAGATCGGGTGGATGTGCGTCTCGTAGTTGATGACGATGCGACACAGGGCCGACCAGTCGTTTTCACAGTCGGTCGTCGTCGGGCTCGGTGTCGCGATGTTGGAGCCCTCGGCAATCGGAATGTCCGGAGACGAAGGCGATGTCCGCGTGTAACGCCAGGACACATAGCCGTTGTTGGCTGCGATCGTCGGATCGGCGGCCCAGAAATCGTTGTATTCGATGTTCACTGACGGTGCGATGGCATCGCAGGCGCCGGAGCCGTCACAGGACGCCTTGGCGAAAGTCTCGGCCATCGTGTCGCCGACCTCGTTGATGAACCAGCGCGAATCGGTGCCCGGGAACTCGACGACGCCAGAAGGTGCGCCGGCCCACGCGGAGTCGAACGCATCGGCGCGGCCGTGCGAGACGCCCTGACCCGGTACGTGACATCCGATACATTTAAGTTCCTGGCCGGGGCGCGCCGACAGCCAGTTCTGGTGGCGCGGCGAAATGCGATGACCGTTCTCGTCGAGGATCGTCAATGAGAACGCGACGTTGGCCGGTATCTTGGTCAGCACGGAACCATCGGGTGCAACTTCGGCATAACCAAGGATTTCTCGCATGCCGTTCGCCTGGCTGATGCCGAAAGCGGTGTTGTCGATGTCCAGCGTGTCTTCGTCCGGGAACGAAACCGGCTTCTCGATCCTGATCCAGCGCGCGGGTCGATTGGCGGCCATGGTCACCGCCGGGTTCGCGACGGTCGCAATGTCGACTGCCGCAGTGCCGTTGAAGTCATACACGCTGCGGATGTTCAGTACAGCCTCGGCGTTGTCTTTCAATGTCGGGTCGAGCGGGAAATCATTTTGTCCGTCGGGAATAACGACCTGCCTGGGACGCGGATCGCCGGAGACGACTTCGGTAAACATGAAGCCTTCTTCGCCAACCACGACCGGCAGCTGGGTCTCGTCACGCGGATCGTAGATCCAGATACCGTACAGCGGCGGTGCGACGATGAACTCGCCCTCGACCGGCGTTACCGGGTCGTCGGGATCGATAACAATGAGGTTGGCCAGACGCTCGTCCGTGCAGGGTACGATGCGCGTGTCCTCGGTATCCGGGTCGCCATCGTCTGCCAGGAACTCGATCAGCCGACACTGTGACCAGCCGACCAGCATACGGCCGGTGCCGTCCTGGATCGGATAGGCTGACGCGTAGCGACCGCCCGGCGAGGCCCCGGCCTGGGTCAGGACCTGGTTAATCGTTGCATCCGCCTGAGCAGGACCGGTACCACCGGGGTTGGTCAGGACAGGCTGGGTGTTCTCGACGTAGTTGGTCGTATCGATGGTGATCAGTTCGCCGCCGCCTTCAGTGTCCGTGAAGGGCCGTATCAGCGTCAGGATGTTACCGTCTTCCAATTCACGCGGCTGCGTGAACTGGATCGTCGTGCCGTTGGTGCCCGTGTCGTGGCTCTCCTTGCCGTACAGCAATTCGAGCTCGGAACCGTCGGGGTTCATACGATACAGGTCGACGGCATTGTTCGGACCGGCGTTGTCCCAGCGACTGAAGACAATCTTGCCATCCGACATGACGGTCGGGTCGAGATCGTGACTCTGGTTAAAGGTCAGCTGCTCGATGCTGCTGCCGTCGTCGTTCATGACGTGGATCGTGAACGCGTATTCGTTTTCGTCCTCATCGATCGCGACGAAGCCAGGTTTGCCCTCATCAAGCAGAACCGCCTGCGAACGAACCTGCCGGGTCGACGCGAAAATGATGCGTCCGTCCGGAAGGTACTTGGGCATGATGTCGTGACCGATTTCAGCCGTCAGGTCAGACGGAATGACGCGCACGAGTTCATCGGTCTCGAACGTGTACTGCCAGATATTCCAGGTCGGCTGATCCTCTTCGTCGAGATCCGGATCGAAAGGACCGCGCATCGAGAACAGCAGGCGGCTGGCGTCATAGTCGATTTCGATGTCGCGGACAGCGCCCATGCCACCGGTGACGCGTCCGGTGATGTTGACGTCCAGGGCCGTCGGGGAGGCGCGATCGCGGAAGAACAGGTCTGAGCCGACGTCGAACGTGATCTGCTCGCGCAAATCCGTCTGCTCGAATTCGCCGTTGTCGTCGACGGGGATCGGCGCACGGATGTAGGCAATCGGGAAATCGATGACAACCGGATCCGGCGTCTGCCCGTTGCCGATCTGGACGCCCTGGTTAGCGCCGTCACAGGCAACGATAAATAAAGACGCGCATACCGTCAGTACGGTTCGCAGTCCCAAGGATCCTTCCTTTTTAATTCGTGAAAACGTGTTCATCGCTTTTCCTCTCTTGGAAATGCACGCGTGGCGTGCGTTTCCAGCCAGCTTGTAATGGTGAACAGGACGCGAGCTGCATGCTGTTAACGCCATCACACTCCCAAGTCTTAAAAAAACGCGCTATTCCGCGGCTGATACGCCCAAACGCAAGTCGCCGCAGGTTAGCAACGAGGAAAAGTATAGAGACCGAAAATTGGCGATGTAATGTCTCAAAAGCCCGACAGCTCTGGGCAAAACCATGACCCGATCCGCATGACCAGTGCCGTTTCCGGCAGGCCAGGCGGCCGAAAAAAATTTCTCTTTAGACTATCGAGGCGTTGATTGTCGCCTGCCCGCCTGCGCGTCTTTTGGGGGGATTTCAGGGTCTCAGCTAGAAAGTCGGTGAAGTTGCACAGGCAATCGCTTGTTTGTTCGTCTTCGGGGCTGAGTGACACCCTGTCTCCCTTCGGCGACAGTTGCGAGCCCTTTAAAAATCAGTAGCTTAGCGAATCCAGAATCTCGGCTTGTGCGCAACTGACGACAACGACTTGACAATAAACGACTCGAATCGCCGACCTGGATATCGCCCTAAGCTATTGAATATAAAATCAAAAACAGCTTTTTTCGCACGATCCCGCCAGGCTGGCACAGCACTTGCTTGGTACCTAGTGGACCGAATGGATCGGGCCGGCATCTCCGGAAGCCAATTGTTTCCAACTGTGAAGGCATTCACGGCACTGAGTTACCGGCACTGGCAGGATTGCTTGGGCGCAGTCATGCGAATTCGCAGAAAGGCTCCGGGAAGGATTCCGGATCATGGCTGCCAGGACCAGGGAAGGTTGAATCTGCTGAGTCAGCGAACCTCCAGGCCATTCGAGATCTACGGACGATCAGGTGCAGCGTCCGTCGGGCTGGTCTCTCTTTTTTTTAGGGGACTAGTAAATTCAAATCGAAGAAGACCTAAGGCTTTAGTCTTATGAAAAAAGTTACAGGGATGACGACAGCACGGAAGTTGGCCAACGTATTTACGGTTGGCGCTGCCATGCTCGCAATGGCTAGCGCCGCCCATGCCGGGCCGCGCGAACAAGCTAAACGTATTCATGACCGTATCGCCGGCGTACCGCCGACGGACGCTGTCCTTGCGTCAATGGAGGCCGACATCGCCGGGGGCAATCCCAGCGCGGCAGCCTACACCGCCATGGACAACGTCAACTTCTACAACGTGACGTTGAAGAACTTTGCGGCGCCGTGGACCAATCGTGAAGCAAACGTATTCGTTCCGCTGAACGACTACATCGCGATGGTCATCGGCATGACCCGCGATGACGTGCCGTTCAACGAATTGTTGTCGACAAGCATCGCGTACGTTGGTCGCAATGGCGTCGTATCGGCGGCTCCGTCCCCAAGCAACAATGACCATTTCGCGCAGCTTGAAGCCAACAACGTCAACCTGCGTGACGACCTGGTCCAGGCCCAGCAGTCTACGATCATGGGCATCCCGGAGTCTGCGACAGCCGGCATCCTGACGTCGCGCGCCGCGGCGGAGGCTTTCTTCGTTGCCGGCACAAACCGCGCGATGTTCCGTTTCACACTGCTCAACCACATGTGTAACGACCTCGAGCAGATGAAAGACGTCAACCTGTCTCCGGACTGGATTCGACAGGACGTAAGCCGTAGCCCCGGTGGTGACAGCCGGCTGTTCCTGAACAACTGCATCGGCTGCCACACCGGCATGGACCCGATGGCGGGCGCCTTTGCTTACTACAACTACAACGAAGAAACCGAGACCATGGAGTACACGGCGGGCACGGTCCAGCCGAAGTACTTCAACAACGACCTGAACTTCCCGCAGGGCTTCCGCACGACGGACGACAGCTGGGAGAACCGCTGGCGTGAAGGACAGAATGCCTATCTCGGCTTCGATGAATCCCTGCCCGGTAGCGGCAGCGGCGCCAAGTCGCTCGGCGTAGAGCTTGGCAACAGCGAAGCATTCGCCTCCTGCCAGGTGAAGAAAGTTTTCCAGAATGTCTGCATGCGCGCTCCTGAAGACCAGGCCGACCGCGATGCAGTCGCACAGATCACCAGCACGTTCCGTACGACCGGATACCGCTTGAAGCAGGTATTCGCCGACACGGCCGTGCACTGCATGGGCCAATAAGGGGAGATGGACATGAAAGACGGAAAAGTAATGCACTCTCCGATTACCCGCCGTACGCGAAACCTGCTGCTGAGCCTCATCGGTTCGGTCGTTGTCGCGGCCTGCGGTGGTGGCGCAGCTACGACAGAGAACCCGATCTCGAGCGTGCCTGATGTTGGTGACGCTCCGTATACCGGACCGGTTGCTGCCGACGCAGACGTCCTGAAATTCCAGCAGGAATTCTGGTCAAACGCGAAGGGCCAGGACCGTTGCGGCGCCTGCCACAATGAAACGGCCAACCAGACACCGCTGTTCGTGCGTAACGACGACGTCAACCTCGCGTACGCTGAGGCACTGACGGTCGTCAACACCGGTGATCCCGCCAATTCGCGCGTCGTCGAGAAAGTCGGCGGCGGCCACAACTGCTGGGTTGCTGACCCGGCTGTCTGCGCGACGATCATGACGACCTGGATTGAGAACTGGGTGGGCGACTCTGTCGCCGGCGGTCGCGAGATCAACCTGACCGCGCCGGTTTCCAAGGACCCGGGCGCGAGCAAGAACTTCCCGGACGACCCGTCTGCGTTCGCCTCGCTCCTGCACGGCCCGATATTCGTGCCGAACTGCGCAGGCTGCCACAGCGGCGAGTCGCCAAATGCCCAGCAGCCGTACTTTGCGGATCCGGATATTGCAACGGCTTACGCCGCGGCGAAGCCGAAGATCAACCTCGACGCGCCGGCGAACTCGCGCCAGGTGATTCGTCTGCGCAATGAATTCCATAACTGCTGGGAAGTGGGCTGCGCCCAGTCCGCACAGATCATGGAAGACGCCATCACGGCCTTCGCCAACGGCATTACGCCGACGACGGTCGATCCTGACCTGGTCGTCAGTAAGGCGCTGACGCTGGTCGACGGTGTGCTGGCTTCGGGCGGCAACCGTTTCGAAGACGCACAGATTGCCCTGTGGGAGTTCAAGACCGGCTCCGGCACGACGGCATTCGATACCAGTGGTGTCGATCCCGCGCTCGACCTGAACTTCTCGGGCGACGTCACGTGGTTCGGCGGCTGGGGTATTACGATCATGGATGGTAAGGCCCAGGGCACGACCACGGCGTCGAAGAAGATCTACGACGTCATCCAGGAGTCGGGCGAGTTCTCGATCGAAGCCTGGGTCATTCCGGCCAACGTCACGCAGGAAGAAGCCCGCATCGTGACCTACTCGTCGGGTGCAACGGCGCGCAACTTCACGCTGCAGCAGACGCTGTATGACTACAACTTCCAGCTGCGCTCGACAGAAACCGGTCTGAATGGTGACCCGGCACTGTCGACGCCGTCCGCCGATGAGGTACTGCAGGCAACGCTGCAGCACGTCGTCGCGACGTATAACCCGATTGACGGCCGCAGCATCTACGTCAACGGTGAGCTCGTCTCGAACACGGACCCTGTCCCCGGCGGCACGCTCGTCGACTGGCAGGACACGTTCGCGTTCGTGCTCGGTAACGAGGCGTCCAGCGACGGACTGTGGCAGGGCACGATTCGCCTCGCGGCCATTCATCGCCGCTCGATGACGCCTGAACAGGTCACGCAGAACTTCGACGCCGGCGTCGGCGAGCGTTTCTTCCTGCTGTTCGACATCTCGGAAGACATCGCTGCCGCTCCGCAGTCGTCGTATATCCTGTTCGAGGCACAGCAGTTCGATAACTACGCCTACCTGTTCGAAAACCCGCACTTTGTGACGCTGGACGGCTCTCGTCCGGAAGGCATCCCGCTCGAGGGCTTGCGCGTCGCAATGAACGGTAAAGAGATCAAGGTTGGCCAGACGTACTCGACGCTGAATACGATGTTGTCCGGCTCGCAGTTCGGTGAACTCGGCCAGCCGCTGTCGCAGCTCGGCGCGGTGCTCCCGCTCGAGAAGGGCCCGGCTGATGACGAGTTCTTCCTGACCTTCGACAGGGTCGGCACGCTGTCCTACGACCGTGAGCCGGATCCGACGCTGGTCGTCGCGGAGACGGATCTTGAGCCGGCTTCGAGAATTGGACTGCGCACATTCGACGAGATCAACGCGACCTACGCCGCAGTGACCGGTGTGGATCCGACGACAGCGTCTGTCGACATGACCTTCCAGGAACTGCGCCAGTCGCTGCCGGCGATTTCGGACATCAACACGTTCCTGTCATCGCACCAGGTGGCGATCGCGCAGCTCGCGATCCAGTACTGCGACACGATGATCGGCACGAA
>JASJBE010000131.1 GCA_030066655.1 Woeseiaceae bacterium
ACGATTCCTCGACGAACTCCTGCACGCGCTTGGCCACGGCCTTGTAGTTCAGCGTGTCCTTGACGTCATCCGAGCTCGCCGCCTTGCGAATGTCTGCGCCCATATCCAGGTCGATGACGACGGTCTGCTTGATGGCCTTTTCCCAGTCCCAGATCCCGATCGTTGCGTCGATCTTGAGCCCGTGCAGGTAAATGATGTCCATGGTCTGTCCTTGATAATCCAGTGTTACTAGCCAGCCGGCGGCCGCAAGCCATCGAGCGACCACCGGGCTCGCGCCTCGATCGTCGCCGCGGGCGCTGCATCAGCGAGGCGCAGTGCGCCCGCCATCGCGATCATCGCGCCGTTGTCGGTGCAGAACGCGAGCCGGGGATAGTACACGTCACCACCGAAGCGCCGCCTGATCTCTTCTCGCAACAGTCGATTCGCACCCACGCCGCCGGCGACGACGATGCGCTCGAGCCCGCGCGCCGAAGCCGCCTTGACGGCCTTGCCGACGAGCGAGTCGACGGCTGCCCGCTGGAACGAGGCCGCGATATCGGCACGACGTTCGTCGAACTCGCCGGCCTTCTTAAGTCGCCGAATCTCGATGACGACCGCAGTCTTGAGGCCGCTGAAGCTGAAATCAAACGTAGGCTTCGACAGCATCGGTCTCGGAAACGCAAACGCGTCGTCGTTCCCTTGCTCTGCCAGCTCCGCAAGAGCCGGGCCACCGGGATAGCCGAGGCCGAGCGCCTTGGCGGTCTTGTCGAAGGCCTCCCCCACGGCATCGTCGAGCGTCGAACCCATCAGCTCGTAACGACCGAGTCCCTCGACCGCGATCAGCATCGTGTGACCGCCCGAGACCAAAAGCGCGAGGAACGGGAATTCCGGCGGATCCGCTTCGAGCATAGGCGCAACGAGGTGGCCCTCCATGTGGTGCACCGGAATAACCGGGCACCCCCAGGCGAGACCGAGCCCGTTCGCCATGCCGCTGCCAACCATCAGTGCGCCGACGAGTCCCGGACCGGCCGTGTACGCCACCGCGTCCGGTTTGTCGACGCCAGCATCATCCAGCACGGACCTGAGCATCGGCAGCAGCCGCTTCAGGTGGTCCCTGGAGGCGATCTCAGGCACGACGCCGCCATACACCGCATGCAGGTCAACCTGGCTGTGCAGCGCGTCCGCGAGAAGGCCCCGGTCGGTGTCGTAGACGGCGACGCCGGTCTCGTCGCAGCTGGATTCCAGACCTAAAACGATCATGGACGCGGATCATACAGGAATAGCGGTGGCTCGCAGCCCGCCGGCGAGGACCTCGAACACGGCACCCAGCCGTGAAATGGGGCGTTTTCGGCTTTGCAAAGTCCAGGCGCAGTCGTTACAATGCGCTGCTGTTCCCGGCCCGGTGCCGGGTTTCTTCGTATTTGGACAAAAGAACTGCAACGTATGCCAAGTGTTCGCGTAAAAGAAAATGAGTACTTTGACGCTGCCCTGCGTCGCTTCAAGCGCGCCTGCGAGAAAGCAGGAGTGCTGACGGAACTGCGCCGTCGTGAGTTTTACGAGAAGCCGACCCAGGAGCGCAAGCGCAAGAAGGCGGCCGCTGTAAAACGCCACCTGAAGCGCATTTCCCGCGAAGAATCCAAGCGCAAGCGCCTGTATTAAACGCGTACTCGACCCCGCATGAAAACAACTTCACGCCCGTGAGGTTGTACCGTTAAGGCAAACCACATGTCTCTGAAAGGCACGATCGCCGACGACATGAAGACCGCGATGAAAGCCGGCGACAAGGATCGGCTAAAAGTAGTGCGCCTGATACTGAATGACATCAAGCGGGTCGAGTTAGATACGCGGAGTGAGCTTAATGACGCGGCGGTGCTCGGCGTCGTCGAGAAGATGGTCAAGCAGCGACGTGACTCCGTGGAGCAGTTCACCAAAGGCGGTCGCACCGACCTTGCCGACATCGAGTCGGCTGAAATAGCCGTTCTCGAGGCCTACCTGCCGGAGCAGCTGGACGATGCCCAGATTGACGCAATCATCGACGAGACGATCGGCCAGACCGGCGCCGAGTCGATCCGGGACATGGGCAAGGTCATGGGTGCTATCAAAGCAAAAGTGGCAGGCCAGGCCGACATGGGCGTCGTAGGCGCCAAAGTCAAAGCGCGCCTCGCAGGCTGACGCCGGCCACACTGGCAGAGCGTGGCGAACGCGCTTATGCTTGGTCACACAAAATAAAGAAGCGGCTCCCTGTGTGCCTGCTTCGACACAAGAATAAGACTGGCAAGACCCTAAACTCACGGAGCTGGCGTTTATACACAATGGCAGGACGCATTCCGCAGGATTTCATCGATGATCTGATCGCAAGAGCAGATATCGTCGAGGTGATCGGTCGGCGTGTCGAACTGAAGAAAGCCGGACGGGAATTCAAAGCCTGCTGCCCGTTCCACGGTGAGAAGACACCATCCTTTACCGTGGTACCGCATAAGGGCTTCTACCACTGCTTCGGCTGTGGCGCGCACGGCACGGCGGTCGGCTTCCTGATGGAACACGACCACATGAGCTTCGTGGAAGCCGTCGAGAGTCTCGCCGGCCAGATGGGTGTCGAGGTGCCGCGGGACGAGAGCGACCAGCCCGCACGACGATACGACGAGCTATTCACGTTGATGAGCAATACGCAACAGCATTGGCAGAACCGGCTGCGTGAGCACCCGCCCGCTGTCGCCTACCTGAAGGAACGCGGCGTTGACGGCGCCACGGCCAAGCGTTTCGGCATCGGCTATGCGCCGGACGGCTGGAGCGAGCTGATCGACAAGTTCGGCGGGTCGCCGGAGGCGATGGAACGACTGCTGGCTACCGGTCTCATCATTCGCAAGGACAACGGCCGCCACTACGACCGTTTCCGCGACCGCATCATGTTCCCGATCAGGGACGCCAGAGGCCGATGCATCGCGTTCGGCGGCAGGGCCATGGGCGACGGCGAGCCGAAGTACCTGAACTCACCCGAAACCGTTCTGTTCCACAAGGGGCGCGAGCTCTATGGACTGTACGAGGCGCGCCAGGCACTCCGAAACATCGAGCGGCTGGTCGTCGTCGAGGGCTACATGGACGTTGTGGCCCTCGCGAGGAACGGCATCAATTTCGCGGTCGCGACGCTGGGTACTGCGACCACGCCGGATCACCTGAACCAGCTGTTCCGGCTGACCGATCGGGTCGAGTTCTGCTTCGACGGCGACCGCGCCGGCAAGAAAGCCGCATGGCGAGCACTGGAAACGACGCTGCCCCACATCCGCGACGGCCGGCAGGTGCATTTCGTGTTCCTGCCGGACGGACACGACCCGGACACCTACGTGAACGAGCACGGCAGCCAGTCCTTTATCGACCTGCTGGACAACGGCATGGCTCTGTCTGAGTATCTGATCGAGGAGCTGGCAAGCCAGGTCGAGCTCGACAACGCAGACGGCAGGGCGAGGCTGGTTGAGCTCGCAAAGCCGATGGTCGCGAAAACGCCGGATGGCGTTTACCGTGAGCTGCTGATCGCCTCGCTGGCAGACCGCGTGGGGCTGTCGGCCGCGAAGCTCGACTCGATGATCCGGCCCTCGGCATCAAGGCCGCATGAATCTCCGACGCCGGCGACGCACCACAAGCGCCGCAGCAGCGGGGGACCGTCCGTCGTGCGCCGGGCGATTACGCTGCTGCTGCACCAGCCGGATGGCGCCATCGAGCTCGACGCGACCAGCCTGGCCTCGGTGCACCGGCCCGGCGTCGAGCTCCTGATCAGCCTCATTGAAACCGTCCAATCCGAACCCACTATAAACACCGCAGGGTTGCTGGAGCGCTGGCGACACGACGAACAGGGACGCCATCTCGGCAAACTGGCCGCAGTGGAGATCCCTGATGACGAGGATTTCGACCCGCGCGCCGAGCTGGCTGCGTGCATCGAGCAGCTGGGGACGATGGGCAGACGGGATCGAATTGATTTATTGATTAAGAAACAGCGAGTTGGGCCGTTAACAAAAGAAGAAAAGGCCGAACTCCGGGCGCTCAGTTAATGCGCTATCGAACGGAATTTTTGTGGAAGGAACTGGGTCAAACCAGTACACTTGGTCGTTTGCATTTTTTATGTGTGGAGGCGTTTCGCTTTGAGTGAGAAACGTGCAGCAATGGGCGTCAAGAAACAGGCCCAGCAGTTAAAGGATTTGATCGCCCGCGGCAAGGAGCAGGGATACCTGACCTACGCCGAGGTCAACGATCACCTGCCCAACGACATCGTCGATCCGGAACAGATCGAGGATATCGTCAACATGATCAACGA
Organism: Woeseiaceae bacterium; assembly: GCA_030066655.1. Lineage (GTDB taxonomy): Bacteria > Pseudomonadota > Gammaproteobacteria > Steroidobacterales > Woeseiaceae > UBA1847. The sequence continues at coordinate 4,286 of JASJBE010000131.1, forward strand.
CATGGGTATTACGGTGCACGAGAAGGCGCCGGATGCCGAGTCGATCTTGTTGTCCGACGCTGCCGTCTCCAATGACGACGATGCCGCCGAGGAAGCGGAAGCGGCGCTCGCGAGCGTTGACGCCGAGTTCGGCCGCACGACGGATCCCGTGCGCATGTACATGCGTGAGATGGGCACCGTTGAGCTGCTGACCCGCCAGGGCGAGATCGAGATCGCCAAGCGTATCGAAGACGGCCTCAACCAGGTCAAGTACCACATGTCGCACTTCCCGCCGACGATCAAGCTGCTGCTTGCCGTCGCCGAGGCCGTGAACGCCGGCGAGACTCGCCTGCAGGACTTCGTGGTGGGCTTCATCGATCCCAACGAGCCGGACGAGATCAAGCCGCCGGCCGCGAAGACCGACGACGATGATGACGACGAAGCGGTCGACACCGGGCCGGATCCGGAAGAGGTCAAGGCGCGCGTCAAGGTCATCAAGCGCCTGCACAACCGCGTCATGAAGTCGATCGAGACGAACGGCTTCAAGGACAAGAAGACCACCAAGATCCAGGCCGATCTCGCCGACCAGCTGATGGAGCTGAAGCTGTCGCCGAAGCTTTTCGACATGCTCGTCAAGAACCTGCGCGGCATCGTCTCCATCATCCGCTCCCAGGAACGCATGGTCATGCGCATCTGCGTGCGCGACGCGGGCATGCCACGCAAGGACTTCCTCGCGAGCTTCCCGAAAAACGAGACCGACCTCGAGTGGGTCGACAAGCACATCCGCGCCAAGCGCAAGCACTCCTCTACTCTCGCGAAGCTCAAGGACGACATCCTTCGGGCGCAGCGCAAGCTGATCGCGGTCGAAGTGGAAACGAACATTGGCATCGACGACATCAAGGAAATCAATCGCCAGATGTCGATTGGTGAGGCGAAGGCGCGCCGCGCGAAGAAGGAAATGGTCGAGGCCAACCTGCGACTCGTCATCTCGATCGCCAAGAAGTACACGAACCGCGGCCTCCAGTTCCTGGACCTGATCCAGGAAGGCAACATCGGCCTGATGAAGGCGGTCGACAAGTTCGAATATCGCCGCGGTTACAAGTTCTCGACCTACGCGACGTGGTGGATTCGCCAGGCGATCACGCGCTCGATCGCTGACCAGGCCCGCACGATCCGTATCCCGGTGCACATGATCGAGACCATCAACAAGCTGAACCGCATCTCGCGGCAGATGCTGCAGGAGATGGGACGCGAGCCGCTGCCGGACGAGCTGGCTGAGCGCATGGAGATGCCGGAAGACAAGGTCCGCAAGGTTCTGAAGATCGCGAAAGAACCTATCTCGATGGAAACGCCGATCGGTGACGACGAGGATTCGCATCTTGGCGACTTCATCGAAGACCAGACGGTGCATTCGCCGGTCGACTCAGCCACGTCACAGGGCCTGAAAGAGACGACGCACAACGTGCTCGCCGGCCTGACGCCGCGCGAGGCAAAAGTCTTGAGGATGCGTTTCGGCATCGACATGAATACGGACCACACGCTGGAAGAAGTCGGCAAGCAGTTCGACGTCACGCGTGAGCGTATTCGTCAGATCGAAGCCAAGGCCTTAAGAAAGCTCAGGCACCCGACGCGTTCGGATCAGCTCAGGAGCTTCCTGATCGAAGACTGATCGAAGGCCGTTCGAAATAGGGACAAAAAACCGGGCAGTTGCCCGGTTTTTTTACAGTACTTTCAACGCGCGGCGGCGCTGAGTGTGGTGCTCGAGCTTTTCGATCATGACCTGCAGGTGATCGACGCTCAATGGCCGGCTGTAGAGGTATCCCTGCATGATCTCGCAGTCATGCTTCTTCAGAAATTCGAACTGCTCCGGGGTTTCTACGCCCTCGGCGATGACGACCTTACCAAGCTCATGAGCCATTTTGATTATGGTCGTACAGATGTTGGCTGAGGAATGATCCGTCTCGATCTTCTCAACGAAAGACTTGTCGATCTTGATGATGTCGAAGGGAAGGTTTTGCAAGTAACTCAGTGAGGAGTAGCCGGTGCCGAAATCATCGATCGCCACGCGTATGCCGGTGCGTCGCAGCGACTCGAGCAGGCCAACGACAACGTCCTTGTTGTGCGCAACGACCGTCTCTGTCACCTCCAGCGTGATCAAAGACGGATCGAGGTCATAGCGCTTCAGCGTTTCACTCACATGAGCGGCGAATTCCTGGTCCCTGAGTTGTCGCGCCGAAATATTGATCGACATCTCGGAAAGGTGCACGCCCCGGTCCAGCAGCCCTCGGTAGTCCGAACAGGCGCTGTCAATCAGCCACTTGCCGAGCTCTACGATAAGATCGGACTCCTCGGCCAACCGAATATACTCCTCGGGCGATACGAGTCCGTGCTCGGGATGGGACCAGCGCATCAGCGCTTCGCACCCGCTCAACGTGTCGTCTTCAATCGAGTATTGCGGCTGGTAGACGAGTGACAGCTCCCCCCTCGAGATCGCGAAACGCAGGTCGCGTTCGAGCTCGATGCGGCGTCGGCCGTCTGCGTTTAGCTCGGCGTTGAAGAACTCGAACGTAGAACGGCCCGCTTCCTTGGCCCTGTACATCGCCGCATCGGCATTCTTCATTAGCAGCTCAACGCCGCCGCCATCATCGGGAACGACAACGATACCGATGCTGGCACTGACGAAGTGGTCGACGCCGAATACGGAGTAAGCGTCGGTGAGTCGTTCAACCAGTGTCTTCGCGAGACGTTCGATCTGTTCATGATCGCCCGCATCGGTGAGCACAACGACAAACTCGTCCCCGCCGATTCGAGCCAC
>JASJBE010000132.1 GCA_030066655.1 Woeseiaceae bacterium
CGCTTTCGTGACGGACACGGGCGGGATAAACTATCGCCGATTCGAGGCGAATAATGAATTGTTTATTCCGCCTGAGCCTTCACCAAACACCGTTATCCCGAGATATGTTCCGTCAAAAGACTCTTTTGCTCGTTGCGCTCGTGCTGGCCGTCAGCCTGTCCGGGTGTGCCGGTATGAAGAAGATCGAGTCGGCGAACCAGAACAGCCGTGTCAGCATCATCGTCATTCATTTTACGACCGCGGATTTCGGCGACTCGCTGTCGATCCTGACCCAGCCCTCGAACCGCCCGGTCAGTTCGCACTACCTGATCCCCGAGCCGAACGATCCGACGTACGACAGGCCGGAGTTGACGACGTTCCAGCTCGTCGACGAACTTCGGCGTGCCTGGCATGCAGGCACCAGCTACTGGGCCGGCAAGACGGGCCTCAACGACCAGTCGATCGGTATCGAGCTCGTCAACCGCAGCTGGTGTCATGCCAGCGAGGAATGGGTCGACCCGGAATCGGGCGTGCCGGATCGACTGTGCTTCTTCCCGGACTTCGCAGAAGGCCAGATCGACTTGCTGGTCGAACTCCTCGACGACATCCTCGAGCGCCATCCGAACATCAAACCGACCCACATCGTCGCCCACTCCGATATTGCGCCGAGCCGAAAGATCGATCCCGGTCCCCGCTTCCCGTGGCAGCGGCTCGCAACCATGGGCTACGGCGCCTGGTACGACGACGCCACGGTCATCCGTTACTGGGAGAAGTTTCGCGACGAGCCCCTGCCCGTGTCCAACGTGCAGCAGGCGCTTGGCGCATACGGCTACAAGATCGACGTGACCGGCGAACACGACGAGCAGTCGCGCGATGTCATGCGGGCTTTCCAGCTGCATTTCAGGCCCTGGGAGGTCACCAGCGAGATCTCGCGCGAGTCGACAGCAACGCTGTTCGCACTGCTGGACAAGTACTACCCTGAGACGGTGGAGGAGTTGTTGATCATCGAAGAGCCGGTCGACGCGGACGAGCCTGCTGATTCCGAGCCGACCGACGGTGAGACGCTGCCAACTGCTGCTCAGCCCGAGATGGCAGAGTAAGGCTGGCGAGTTACGCGGACTGCAATCCCCTTCCGTAACGCCCGCAAGAGACTGCGGCTCCACGACGGATTGACGGTGACCCGGCACACGATGAGCGACCAGGCGAGGCCTTACGGACTGGAGCATGTCTCATGCACATCAGCGTAGATTTCTGGATAGACAGGACCGAGCATCCTGACGAAGTTCTCGCCGATCGAAGCGAGATCTCGCGACTCGTCCGCGATGCCTTTCGCGACGATCCGAACCTGGTCGACCTCGCCAATTACCCGGACACGCTGCCGGGTTCGACGGTGGCGGAATGCATCCGTTCGGTCAGCAAGCAGGACACCGTAGACTTGTACTACCACGACGGCGACCTGGTCAGCACTGCGGACTACGCGCGCTATGAAGAAAACCTGAATCTCGGTGGGCTGACTGATACGACCGTCGTGCGTTTCGGCATCGTCCTGCGCCGCGCCGACATGCGGACCTGGCCGACGCGGGACGAAGTGATGCGATCCCGGGAAACGGCCGACCTCGACAGATTCCAGGAGAACGCATTATTCCCGGCTGATGTCGTCGCCATCCTGAACGAGAGCGCCGATGGCGAATGGTACTTCGTGCAGTCCCATAACTACGCGGCGTGGGCGCCGAGGGAAAGCATAGCCATCGGCGACCGCGACCAGATCGCTGAGTATCGTGACGCCGGAGACTTTCTCGTCGTTGCCGGCAACGCCATAGCGACGAACTTCAATCCGAGAGTCGAGGCACTCTCCGAACTGCGACTCGATATGGGGGTTCGTTTGCCGCTGCTTCAGGGAGACGATCTCGACCTGCACGTCGATGGACAGAACCCGGCATCGAGCTACGCGGTTTCTTTACCCGTGCGGGGAGATGGCGGCGAGTTGCAGTTCCGCACGGCGTTGATTGCGCGCAACCAGGACGTCTCGATCGGCTACATGCCCTTCACGCGACGCAATATCCTGCACCAGGCCTTCAAGTTTCTCGGCGAGCGCTACGGTTGGGGTCACGCGTACAACGCGCGCGATTGCTCCGGGCTCGTCATGGAGGTGTACAAGACGTTCGGAATCCCGTTGCCGAGGAATACGCTGCAGCAGCAGGACAGCCCGATCGGCGACAGCGTCAGGTTTTCACCCGGCGCCAGCGCCGAGACTAAACTCGAGGCGCTCGCGCGCGCCGATGTCGGCGACCTGCTCTACTCACCGGGCCACGTCATGCTGTATCTCGGTAACGTCGACGGCGAGCCGTTTGTCATTCACAGCCTGTTCGGCGCCGGTTGGATCGACACCGACGGTGACTTCAGGGAAGGCGTGCTCAATGGCGTGGCGGTGACGCCGCTGGAGAAAGTCTACGAGTCAGCGGATGCGACGTACTTCGACCGGCTTCACAGCATCAAGAGAATCGGCCGAGCCTGATACAGGTTTTTCGCGAATCGCATCCCGTCGACAGGCGCCGCAGCGCTACTCGTCCGGTAGTCGTTGCAGATCGAGGTCGCTCAGGTCCCAGTCCGAGTCGTCGTAGACGGGCACCATGCCGAAGCGAATGACGTTGCCGGCGTCATCGAGCTCGAAATTCACCCACGCGTCTGCTTCGAGGGTTCGGTCGGTCCAGTAGGCGTAGAAGGTGTGATCCTCGTACGGCCACAGGCGGCCGAGCATTCGCGGCGACTTGTCCGACTCGAACCACAGTTCGTCGCCGCGCAACTCGATCGACACATCACCAAACCAGGCATCTCGATACCGACCGACATAACTCGAGACCGGCGCAGCGACGCTGCCGTCCTGAAAATTCGGCGCGGGTTCTGCTTCCTCGGTTTCGTCCATCGCCGCCGGTTCATCGTCACGGGCGAAATAGGCCACCGAGTCAACGTCCTTAAAGCCCATATAGCTCTTGACGATGCCTTCGGTGATCGCGGCGCGCGCATCGCTGGCCGAGGCATTGAGCAGCACGACGACGCCGAGATCGAGCTCCGGCACGAGCGTGACCTTGGCCCGCCATCCGGTGTAGCTGCCCGTGTGCGATACCTCCTTGTAGCCGTGCACGTCGGCGAGGCGCCAGCCAAGGGCATAGGCCCGGAAGTTTGTTCGGTTACGTTTGAAGGCTTCTTCGCTGACGCCAAGGATCGTGTGCGGACTCCACATCTTGTCGCTCTGCGCTTCGCTGAACAGCACCGACCCGTCGGCGAGCGTGCCGCGCGCGAGCTGCACACGGGTCCACTCAAGCATATCGCCGAGACTGCAGCGCACGCCGCCGGCGGCTGCGGCAACGTCAACATCCGGACTCGCCCGATTGCGTTCCACCACCTGGAGCTCGCCCTCGATGATGGCGTGTGGCGCAGCCAGATTCTGCATGGCATTGGTCGGAATACGGCCTGCGAAGCAGTGTTCGGCGCCGAGCCTCGCGAGGATCTGCTCGTCGACGAAGTCCTCCCAGGCAACTCCGGTAACGGCCGGCACCAATTCACCGGCGACGATGTACAGCAGGTTGTCGTAAGCGTATTCGGTACGGAAATCACTGTCCGCCTTGAAGTAGCGCAGGCCGTGAATGATGTCTTCGCGCGTGAACGCATTGGGCTTCGGCCACAGCATCAGGTCGCCCGCTCCGCTGACCAGGCCGCTGCGGTGAGTCAGCAGGTCGGCGACGGTGAACTCCTTCGTGACCCACGGGTCGTACAGCGCAAAGCCGGGAATGTGGTCGACGACCTTGTCATCCCAGCCGAGTTTGCCGTCGTCGACCAGCATCGCCAGCGATGCGGCGGTGAACGCTTTCGACGTCGATGCAACGCGGAACAGCGTCTCGGTGTCAACCGGCTCCTCGAGACCGAGCTCGCGCACACCGTAACCGGCCGCGTGCACGACGGCGCCGTCCTTGACGACGCCGACGGCCACGCCGGGTACCGAGAACTCACGCATAGCGTCCGCCACGAGTTCGTCAATGCCGCGCGGCGACAAACCGGGCTGCGCAGCGCAGCCTGCGAGAAGCGCAGCAAGCAGCAGCGTCGCTATGGGCCGCAGGCTCATATCAGGAAGAAGCCCGCCACGAGGTACATGAAGAACGCGATGACGCCCATCGTCACCGCGTACGGCAGCTGGGTGCGCACATGCTCGAGCAGGTCGCATCCCGATGCGATCGACGACACGGCCGTCGTGTCGGATATCGGGGAGCAGTGATCGCCGAATACGCCGCCGCCGAGTATCGCCGCAAGGCACAGGGACGGAGGCAGGTCGAGTGAGATTGCCAGCGGCATGCCCAGCGGTATCAGGATGGCGAAGGTGCCCCAGGACGTGCCGGTCGAAAACGATATCAGGGCGCCGGCGAGGAACAGCATCGCCGGGATCAGGAAGTCCGGCAGGTTGCCGCCAACCAGCTGCGCGATGTACGCCCCGGTGCCCATGTCGCCCAGGGCCCGGCCGAGCGCCAGCGCGAGCAGCAGGATGGCGACCAGTGGCAGCAGGTCGCCCATGCCCTGAAACGCAATTTTGACCAGCCTGATGTGCTCGAATCCGCCCAGCAGCATCTGCGAGTAAGCGACGATGACGGCGATCGTGGTCGCATACAGCACGGACTTCGAACCGCTGCCGTTGGCGAGATCGCCATCACCCGTATACAGCATGAAGCCGAGCATGCCGAGGGTCATGACGAGCAACGGCACGACCATGTAACTCGGTTTCGTCGCGGTGATGTGCTCCTCGAGGTGCACGTCTACCCCGACGCCGGCTTTACTGGTTGCGAGCGGCCCGAAGTAGCGGCCCGTGGCGGCGGTCGCGAACACGGTGGCGAGCGTCAGAAGCGCGTAGAAGTTGAAGACGACACTGCCCCACAGGACTTCGGCCGAGGTCAACGCAAACTCGTACTGGTTCAGCAGAACGAGGACAAACGCGCCCCAGGCATTCAGCAGGATCAGGATGCAGACCGGCGCTGACGTGCTGTCGATAATGTAGGCGAGTTTCGCGCGGCTAAGCTGGTACTTGTCGAACAGTCCCCGGGACAGGATGCCAGCGGTCAATACGCTGAGATTCGACTCGACAAAAACCACGACGCCGACGCCGCTCGTGAGCAGCGACGCACTCCGCGGTCCGCGCGCGATGCCCATACGGGTCAGGCTCTCGACCGTCGCAGCGACGCCGCCGGATACGCGAATGAATGCCAGCAGCGCGCCAATCATCAGGCTGAAAATCAGCAGGCGGGTGTTATCGGGGCTGTCGAATACGCTGACGATCCGTTCGATCGTATTTAGCGTTGCCGGTGCCGGCGCCGACCACGTAAGCGTGAGTTGCAGGAGCTCTGCCGAGAAGATCGCGACAAGCAGCGCCACGATAACTTCCTTGCGCCACAGCACGACGACAATGGCGATAACAGGCGGGATAACCGACAACCAGTCCATGTATGTTCGCACCCGGGCGCCATCAGCAAGCCGCCAAAGTATTCATTTATTCCGAACCAGTCAACAAATATAATAATTTATTCGTCACCGTCGGAACCCAGCCGAAAAATGGACGCTTTCGCCTATCGCGATGGGCGGTACCACGCCGAAAACGTGGCGATCCGGCGGATCGCCGACGCGGTCGGCACACCGTTCTACTGTTACTCGCGCACTGCGATCGAAGCTCGCTACGATGCGCTGGCCGAGTCTCTCAAGGGCCTGGACGCCCTCGTGTGCTACGCCGTCAAGGCGAACTCCAACCAGGCGCTGATCCGTCTTCTCGCCGATCGCGGCGCTGGCGCCGACGTCGTCTCCGAAGGTGAGCTGCGGCGCGCGCTGCTTGCCGGGATACCGGCGTCAAAGATCGTCTTCTCGGGTGTTGCCAAGACCCTTCGTGAAATCGAGTTCGCGCTCGCGCAGGACATCAGGCATTTCAACGTGGAGTCGGAGCAGGAACTGCATGCCATCAGTGCGACGGCGGTGCGGCTCGACAAGACCGCGCGCGTCGCGTTTCGCATCAACCCGGACATCGACGCCGGCACTCACGAGAAGATTTCGACGGGGAAATCGGAGAACAAGTTCGGCATCGCCGTAACGAGGGTGGAATCGGTTTACCGGCAGGCGCTTGAGCTACCCGGCATCGAAGTCTGTGGCGTCGACCTGCACATCGGCTCGCAGATTATGACGCTCGGTCCTTTCGAAGCGGCCTACTCGCGTGTCGCGGAGCTTGCGCAAGCGCTCCGGGATGCGGGACACGGGATCTCCACCATCGACTTGGGCGGCGGCCTTGGCATCGACTACGACGAGGAGCACACCGCGCCGTCGGTGGCCGACTACGCGGCGGTTGTCGAGAAAACCGTCGGCCACCTGTCCTGCAAGATCATCGTCGAACCCGGCCGCTGGCTCGTCGGCAACGCGGGCGTGCTCGTCGGCAGGGTCATCTACACGAAGAGCAATGGCTCGACGAACTTCCTGATTATCGACGCCGCGATGAACGATTTTTTAAGGCCAAGCATGTACGACGCTCACCACACGATCGTCGGCGAGCAGTCGAGCGCTGCGCCGGAGAAACTCTACGATATCGTCGGACCCGTATGCGAGACCGGGGACACGTTCGCCCGGAAGCGGAAGCTCCCGGCGATGGAGCCCGGCGAATTGATCGTCATCGAAGGCGCCGGTGCGTACGGCAGTGTCATGGCCTCGAGCTACAACACGCGACCGCTGGTTCCGGAAGTGCTGGTTGATGGCGATGAGTTCGGAATCATCAGGGAGCGCCCCGACTACGACAGCATCATCGCGCTGGACATTCCGTGGACGGCAACACGCTAGGGCCCGGTTAGAAGTTCGTCAGGCAATTACGAGAAGGGGCGCTCTTAGACGACAGGGTGGGCCGGCTTAGGTCTGCGCATTGGCAGCACGCTGGAAAAGACTCAGGCGAGCGCGAGGCAAGGCGGTTTTCGGTGAAGGAGCGCAGTGTACTGTTAAGTACATGAGCATCTTGAACCGGAAACCAACGCCGGATCGTGCCGGCTGAGGCTTTT
>JASJBE010000133.1 GCA_030066655.1 Woeseiaceae bacterium
GCCTGTCTTACGCCATTTTTGACGCTGACTGCTCGCTACCGGCAACGTCGACGGACGCATTTTCGGTGCTTTGAATCTGTGCTACTACCGACATGGTATGTAGCTACGCCGGGTACGAGCAGAGAATAAAAAAATGTAAAGCATGCAGGGACTGCATCAATGAACGAGTTCGATTTCGGTCTTGGCGAAGACCTCGATATGCTCCGCGACGCCATCGCCACGTTCGCCGCTGAGCGCATCGCCCCTCGTGCCGCGGCGATCGATGCAACCAACGAGTTTCCGAGAGACCTGTGGCCCGAGTTGGGTGAGCTGGGTCTGCACGGCATCACGGTCAGTGAAGAAATGGGCGGGTCCGCATTGGGATATGTCGCTCATGTCGTCGCGATGGAAGAGATTAGCCGCGCATCGGCGTCTGTCGGCCTGTCCTACGGCGCACACTCCAACCTCTGCGTTAACCAGTTGCATCGTTGGGCGGCGGAAGAGCAGCAACGTCGGTGGTTGCCGAAGTTGCTGACCGGTGAGCATGTCGGCGCGCTCGCGATGAGTGAGCCAGGCTCCGGTTCCGACGTCATGAGCATGCGCACGACGGCGGTCAAAGACGGCGATGAGTACGTGTTGAACGGCTCGAAGATGTGGATTACGAATGCGCCCCAGGCCGACGTTATGATCGTCTATGCCGTGACGGACGCTGACGGCGGCAGTCGCGGCTTAAGCGCCTTCGTCATCGAAGGCGGCGCCGATGGCTTTTCGACGCCGCAGAAGCTCGACAAGCTCGGCATGCGGGGCTCCGACACCTCCGAGGTGCTGCTCGACAACTGCAGGATTCCCGCAGGCAATCGTCTCGGCGACGAGGGGCAGGGGGCAGAAATCCTGATGAGCGGGCTCGACTATGAACGCGTTGTACTGGCCGGGGGATCGTTGGGCATTATGCGCGCCTGCCTCGACGTTGTGCTTCCCTATGTCCATGATCGCAAGCAGTTCGGACGCCCGATCGGCGAATTCCAGCTCATGCAGGGTAAGATTGCCGATATGTATACGACGATGAACAGCAGCCGTGCCTATGTCTATGCCGTCGCCGCTGCCTGTGACCGGGGTCAGACAACGCGATTCGATGCAGCCGGGTGTATCCTGCTCGCGGCCGAGAAGGCAACGGCAATGGCGAGCGAGGCGATCCAGGCGCTGGGCGGCAACGGCTACATCAACGAGTACCCCACGGGCCGACTCCTGCGCGACGCCAAGCTGTACGAGATTGGCGCCGGGACCAGTGAGATTCGCCGGATGCTGATCGGCCGCGAACTGTTCAACGCAACGGCCTGACGATGCCGCGCATAGACACCAAGATCGATCCGGCAAGCGACGGCTACGCGACCAACTACGCGAGCAACCATGCGCTGGCCGAAGAGCTCAAGCTCGTGCGCGAGCAGATCGAACTTGGCGGTTCGGAACGCGCACGCGACAAGCATCTGGCCCGGGGCAAGCTCTTGCCGCGTGACCGGGTTCGCGGCCTGCTCGACGATGACTCAGACTTCCTCGAGATCGGGGCCTTCGCGGCGTACCGGGTCTACGAGGACAATGTCCCCGCGGCCGGCGTCATCGCCGGCATCGGAACCGTCAGTGGCATTCGTTGCATGATTGTCGCGAATGACGCGACCGTGAAGGGTGGCACCTACTATCCACTGACCGTCAAGAAACACCTGCGCGCGCAGGAGATTGCCGAGGAAAACCGGCTTCCGTGCATCTACCTCGTGGATTCGGGTGGCGCCTTCCTGCCGCGCCAGGATGAGGTGTTCCCGGATCGCGATCACTTCGGTCGTATCTTCTACAACCAGGCCCGGCTGTCGGCGAAAGGGATTCCCCAGATTGCGGTCGTTATGGGTTCATGCACGGCGGGCGGCGCTTACGTGCCGGCCATGTGTGATGAGGCTGTCATCGTTCGCAACCAGGGCACGATTTTTCTCGGCGGCCCGCCGCTGGTCAAAGCGGCGACAGGCGAGGTCGTCGACGCGGAGACGCTGGGCGGCGGCGCGGTCCACTCGCGCATCTCCGGCGTCACCGATCATCTCGCGGACAATGATGAGCACGCGCTCAGCATCGCGCGGGAGATTGTCGCGAACACAAATGCCAGCCAGCACCCATACCTCGAATTGAAGGAGCCTTCAGAGCCTGAGTATGACGCGGGTGAGATCTACGGCGTCGTCTCTCACGAGTATCGCTTTCCCTATGACATCCGGGAGATCATTGCTCGCATCGTCGATGCGTCAGAATTCCACGAATTCAAGAAACTCTACGGCGCGACGCTGGTCTGTGGCTTCGCTCACATCAATGGCTACCCGGTTGGCATTGTCGCCAACAACGGCATCCTGTTTATGGAATCCGCCCAGAAGGGCGCGCACTTCGTCCAGCTTTGCAATCGTCGCCGCATTCCACTGGTGTTCCTGCAGAACATCACCGGCTTCATGGTGGGCAAGCGCGTCGAGCATGCCGGCATCGCGAAGGATGGCGCGAAGATGGTCAACGCCGTTGCGACGGCGTCGGTGCCGAAGTTCACCGTGGTCATCGGCGGCTCGTTCGGCGCCGGCAACTATGCGATGTGCGGTCGCGCCTACAGCCCGCGGTTCCTGTGGATGTGGCCGAATGCACGAATCTCGGTCATGGGTGGAGAGCAGGCAGCGACGGTGCTGTCTACCGTTAAGAAAGACGGTCTCGAGGCACGCGGCGAGGCCTGGGATCCCGAGGAGCAGTCCCGGTTCGAAGACGAGATACGCGAAAGATACGAAGGCCAGGGCAATCCGTATTACTCGAGCGCGAGATTGTGGGACGACGGGATCATCGATCCGGTCGACACGCGATTCGTTTTGACGCAGGGGCTCAAGGCAGCCTGCCACAGTCCGGATCCGAGCGAGCGCCCATCCGGCGTTTTCCGCATGTAGCGACGTCACGATGCGCTATTATCGCGTTGATTGATTTCTAGCGGACGGCGAATGTCTTCACGACAGGAACAGAACTCAGGTACGACAGAGGTTCGGGAGGCCCTTCGCTTCGACGTGGATCGGCTCCAGGAATACATGGCCTCGCACGTCGAAGGCTTTCATGGTCCGCTCAAGGTCGAGCAGTTCAAGGGTGGGCAGTCCAACCCGACCTACATGCTGACAACGGAATCGACTCGCTACGTGTTGAGACGCAAGCCGCCGGGCAAATTGCTGAAGTCCGCGCACGCGGTCGACAGAGAGTTTCGTGTCATCAGCGCGCTTTACAGCGCCGACTTCCCCGTTCCGCGCCCTTACGTCTATTGCGACGACGCCGAAGTCATCGGCACGCCCTTCTTCATCATGGAGTTCCTTGACGGCCGAATCTTCTGGGATCTCGACCTGCCGGGCATGGAGCCCGAAGAACGGTCGGCCATCTACGACGACGTCAACAACACGATCGCGCGCCTGCACAATTTCGACTACGAAGCCCTCGGTCTGTCGGACTACGGCAAGCCCGGCAATTACTTCGAGCGACAGATCTCGCGTTGGACCGGGCAGTACCGGGCGTCGGAGACGGACACGGTCGAGTCCATGGATGCACTGATCGAGTGGCTGCCCGGCAATATCCCCGCGGACGACTCGGCGAGCATCGTGCACGGCGACTATCGACTCGATAACATGATCGTGCACCCGACCGAGCCGCGCGTCATCGCGGTACTCGACTGGGAGCTGTCGACCATCGGTCATCCGCTCGCCGACTTCACATATCACCTGATGACGTGGGAAATGCCGGAGATCGGGATCGGATCCATAGGTCTCGCCGATAAGGACCTTGCAGCACTGGGTATTCCGGACGAAGAGTCGTACATGGCGACGTACTGCGAACGCACCGGGCGCGTCGACGGCATCGCCGACCGGCACTTTTATTCCGCCTTCAATTTCTTTCGACTTGCCGCCATCCTGCAGGGCATCGCAGGCCGGGTCAGGGACGGGACTGCGTCCAGTGCGCATGCCGGACAGGCCGTACGTGCGGTCAAGCCGCTGGCCGACCTGGGCTGGCAACACGCGCGGCAGTAACTGGCGACCGGAATGACACTCGATATAAAGAAGCTGACCGGCAGCGAAACGCCGGATATTGAGCACCAGTACACGGCGGACGATTGCATTCTTTACGCATTAAGCCTCGGTTTCGGCGACGCCGCCTCCGACAGGAAGGCGCTGCCTTACGTCTACGAGGGGGCCGGCTTGATGCAGACGGTACCGACGATGGCGTCAGTCCTCGTGCCGGACATGTTCCCGCCCGACCTCGGTTGGGACTACGGCCAGGTCCTTCACGTCGACCAGCGCCTGCAAATTTTTCGTCCGCTTCCTGCTGCCGCCGAGTTGCTGATCGACAAGCGAATCACCGACATCTTCGACCTGGGCGAGAAGCTTGGTGCGCTGGTCCTGTTCGAAGCCGAGGGTCGCCTGAAGAAGGATGACTCGGTCCTGTTCCAGATCGGCAGCACGATTATGGCGCGCGGCGACGGTGGCTTTGGCGGTCAGAAGGGCTCGATGCCGAAGGCGCATCGCATCCCGAAGCGGGAAGCGGATCTCGTTTGCGAGATCGAGACCGGCGGCAGCCAGGCGTTGCTGTATCGCCTGAACGGCGACCGAAACCCGTTGCATGCGGACCCGGCTGTCGCAAAGAAAGCGGGCTTTGAACGCCCGATTCTGCACGGGCTTTGTTCCTATGGCATTGCCTGCCATGCAATTTTGAAAACGATCTGCGAGTACGACCATACGCTGATTGCCGAATTTGACGCTCGTTTCTCCCAGCCCGTGCTGCCGGGCGATACGGTCACCACGGAGATGTGGCAGGACGGAAACACGGTGTCTTTCCAGTGCAGCGTCAAGGAGCGAGAGGCCGTCGTGGTCAAGAACGGGAAATGTGTCTTAAGAACCTGAACGGGAAAGAGTGATGAGTAATCGCGTCGTCGTCGACATCAAAGATCACGTGGCCAGCGTCAGGCTGAACCGCCCTGAGAAACAGAATGCGCTGGACTGGGCCATGTTCGAGCAGCTGTCCGAGGCCGGCCGGTCCCTGAAGGCCAACCGCGAGGTGCGCGCCGTCGTGCTGCATGCCGAGGGCGAAAATTTCTGTGCGGGAATCGACACGAGCGTCTTCGCCACCGGCGGCATCGAGATGGACATGTTCAAGCCGCAAGACGATTCGAATGCGAATTTTTTCCAGCACCCGGCCTACGTGTGGCGCGAACTCGACGTGCCGGTGATCTGCGCGATTGACGGCAACTGTTTCGGTGGCGGTCTGCAGATAGCGCTCGGAGCCGATATACGCATCGCGTCGCCGCGTGCGCGCCTGTCCGTCATGGAAATCCGCTGGGGCCTGATTCCGGATCTTGGTTTGTCCGCGACGCTCAGGAACGTCATGCCCATCGATCGGGTCAAGGAACTGACGTTCACGGGCCGCATCGTCGACGGTGAGGAGGCCGGATCACTTGGGCTGGTCACACAGGTCAGTGATTCACCGCTGGATGCTGCGATGGCGCTCGCAGAATCGATCGCCGCGAGTTCGCCAGACGCTATCCAGACCGCAAAAAGCCTGCTCAACGACTGCTGGGCCCTGTCCGACGCCGAGACGTTGCAGCTCGAGGCAGAGCTACAGCTCAAAATCATGGCGGCACCGAACCAGGCCGAGGCTGTCCGCGCCCAGATGGAGCGCCGTCCGCCAAAATTCTCGGATGCCAAGGGGTAATCCGGTTAGACCTGCGCGTTTGATCGCATCGGCTCGACTATGAACTTTGACAACAGTTACAGGGGTCTGCCCGAGGCGTTCTACGCGTCGGTGAGCCCGGACGAGGTGCCGAAGCCTGAGCTGCTCGCATGGAATGCAGAGCTCGCGAACGAGCTGGGGATTGCCACTTCTGGCTACGACGAGGAGCAGCTCGCCAGCATTTTCGGCGGATCCGTCCCGTTGGAGGGCAGCCAGCCGATTTCCATGGCTTACGCCGGCCACCAGTTCGGACATTTCGTGCCGCAACTTGGCGATGGCCGCGCCGCCCTGCTGGGTGAGGTCGTTACGGACGCCGGTCGTCGCTTCGACATCCAACTCAAAGGCTCCGGGCGTACGCCGTTCTCGCGAGGGGGCGACGGCAAGTCCTGGCTGGGCCCGGTGCTGCGCGAGTATATACTCAGTGAGGCGATGCACCGTCTCGGTGTACCGACCACGAGGTCGCTCGCAGCCGTTGCGACGGGAGAAACGGTGTACCGGGAGACAGCCATGCCCGGCGCCGTATTCACCCGAGTGGCCGCCAGTCATCTGCGCGTTGGTACATTCGAGTATTTCGCCGCCCGCAAGGACGTGGAATCGCTCAAGACTCTCGCCGACTATGCGATCGAACGTCACTATCCGGAAGTCAGCGACGATGAGTCTCGCTACATCAGCTTTCTTCGACGTGTCATAGAACGGCAGGCCGAACTGGTCGCGCACTGGATGTCGATCGGTTTCATACACGGTGTCATGAACACCGACAACACGGCGATTTCCGGAGAGACCATCGACTACGGCCCCGCGGCGTACATGGATGAATTCCGGTTCGACAAGGTATTCAGTTCCATCGACAATTACGGCCGCTACGCGTATGCGAATCAGCCGACCATTGCGCAGTGGAATCTTGCCCGTCTAGCTGACACCTTGCTCGCCCTCGGAGAAGACAGGGCCGAGCTGCAGGACGTCCTCGGCCTGTTCCCGGGCCTATACGAAACTCACTATCTTGCGCTGATGGGGCCGAAGCTGGGTCTGTACGACGTGCAGGATGCAGACGCCGCGCTAATCGTCGAATGGCTGAAGCATCTCAACGACAACGGTCTCGACTATACGATGAGCTTTCGCGAGCTCGCGTCGCGAGCGGATGCGGTCGATGAGAGCCAGTTCGGGTCCTTCGAGGCCAAGTGGCGACAGCGCACTAGCAACCAGGGCAGAGCAGCCGCCGAGATCTCGGCCCGGATGAACTCGGTCAACCCTTTGTTCAT
>JASJBE010000134.1 GCA_030066655.1 Woeseiaceae bacterium
TGTTCCTCTGGTCAAAGAAACAATATAAAACAAATGGTTATGAAATATACTTCGTGTGAATTGTGCACACGGATACAGACCCTGCCGGCGTTCGTAGACGGGCGAGTTGCAGAGGATCCCGTGCGATGACCTTGTTCAGGCCGCTGTATGACCGTGTCCTGATCTGGTCGCGGCACCGCCACGCCCAGGCCTACCTCGCGGCGATGAGCTTCGCGGAGTCCTCGTTTTTTCCGATTCCCGTCGACGTCATGCTGGCGCCGATGTGTTTCGCCGAGCGCCAGCGCGCATGGCGCTTCGCTGCCGTCGCGACGATCTTCTCGGTGCTCGGAGGGCTCGCCGGGTACGTGATCGGCTACCTCATGTTTGAAGCGATCGAACCCTGGTTGCGAGAATCGAGCTACTGGGCCGCCTACCTGACCAGCCGCGAGTGGTTCGACGCCTACGGATTCTGGGCCGTCTTCATCGCCGGCTTTTCCCCGATCCCGTACAAGGTGTTCACGATTGCTGCCGGGGTCGTCGTACTGAACCCGGTTGGCTTCTTCCTGGCATCACTGGTCGGCAGGGGCGCGCGCTTCTTCCTCGTCGCCGGCCTGATCGTGCTCGGCGGAGAGAAATTCGAGTCGCAGGTGTCCAAGTACATCGAGTGGCTCGGCTGGCTGGCCGTGCTGCTCGTCGCTCTCATCATCTACTACCTGATGTATTGGCGATAGCGATGCGGGGGCTGGCGGCAAAGCACAAGCTGATTGCCGTTGTCGCCGCCTGCATGCTCGTGGCGGCCTGCGGTAGCCCCGCGCGTTACGACACGGCCGGCACGCACATCGTCAGAAGCGGCGAGACTTTGTTCTCCATCGCCTTTCGCTACGGCAAGGATCCGGCTGACGTGGCCCGGTGGAATCGACTCGGCGACGGCTCCCTGATTTACCCGGGGCAGGTCCTTCGCCTATACCCGACGTCCGGCAGGGGCAGCAGCTCAGCCCGACCCGCGCCCAGGCCGTTGCCGGAACTGCCGTCCGATCCTCCGCCCGCATGGTCATGGCCGACGTCAGGCGCCGTCAGCGTCGGTTTCGGCGGAAAACCTGGCACCGGCACCGGCATCCTGATCGATGGTAGCCGGGGCCAGTCCATACGAGCCGCGGCTTCCGGCAAGGTCGTCTATGCGGGTAGTGGACTGATCGGTTACGGGCAGCTTATTATCATCAAGCATAATGACACCTACCTGAGTGCCTACGGGTACAACGCGTCGTTGCTGGTCAAAGAAGGCGAGACAATCGCGAAGGGTCAGCCGATCGCGAGAATGGGTGAGGGTCCGGAACGCAAGCCGCGCCTGCATTTTGAAATCAGGCGAAACGGTAAGCCGGTAAACCCGCGACAACTTCTGCCAGCGAGATAATCTGCTTTTCCGCCCGGCCTGCGATAGAGGAGCAGTGCTGTGGGTACGGCTGGTCAAAACGTCACGCAATCCGTCCCGGCTACCGGTCGGGCTGACACGGCTGCTGCGTCCTCCAGCCGTACTTCAGGCGAACGTCGAAGCAGAGGCTTAAGCCTCGATCCGACACAGATCTATCTCCGCGACATTGGCACCGCGCCGCTTCTGGATGCGAAGCAGGAAAGGCGCCTCAGCCGACGCGCGCTCGCCGGTGACGAACAAGCCCGACAACGGATGATCGAGAGCAACCTGCGGTTGGTCGTCAGGATTGCGCGTCGCTACATCAATCGCGGGCTGCCGTTTCTCGACCTGATCGAGGAGGGCAACCTCGGGCTGATTCACGCCGTCGAGAAGTTCGACCCGGAACGGGGTTTTCGATTCTCAACCTACGCGACCTGGTGGATTCGGCAGACCATCGAACGCGCGATCATGAACCAGGCCGGCGCCGTGCGCCTGCCGGTGCACGTCACGAAAGACATCAATCAATGCGTCCGAGCTGCGCGCCTGCTGTCGCAGCGTCTGAAGCGGGCACCGAGCAGTGCCGAGCTGGCAGAGTATCTCGATCGCGACGTCGATGAGATCCGCCGATTGCAGGGGCTGAAAGACCGGGTCACGCTGGGTTCCGTGTCAGGCGATCCGGGTATCGCATCGGCCGTAGACCGGCTGCTCGGCAGCAGGGACAGCGAGCCGCCGACGGCCACGCAACGCCAGATCGTGCACTCGATCATCGAGCACTGGTTGCTGGAATTGAGTTGCAAGCAGCGCATCGTCATCGAGAAGCGTTTCGGGCTGCACGGCGAGCGCCGATCGACGCTGACGGCGATCGGCAAGGAGATGGGTGTCACCCGCGAGCGCATACGGCAGATTCAGGTGGAAGCGCTTTCGAGCCTGCGCGAACGTATCGAGTCGCAGGGGCTGTCGCTGGAGACGGTGCTCGACTGACGACGGCTCAGACCGGGTACAGGATCGCCGCTACGCGTCGTCCTTCGCCGACCAGTACATTGAAGGTCCGCGCGGCTGCGCGCGAGTCCATTACCTCGAGCCCGGTGCCGCGTCTCGCAAACGCGAAGGTCAATTCCCGTGGAGGAAACTGCTGTGTGCCTCCGGTTCCGACGATAACGACCTCCGGTTCGGTGTCCAGCAACACGCTAAAGTCGCTCTCGACGAGCTGCTCCAACGGTTTGTGTTCCCAGTCGGAGACGATCGACTCCCCGGTCAACGCAATCGTGCCGGACAGCACTTCGCGTCCGACGTTGAAGCCGTCCTCACTGACGCCGCGGATCGCGATCAGGCTTGCTTCTTCCCGAGTGAATTTCAAAGGCTCAATCCGTTACCATGCTGTGCTCCACCATATAGGGACGCCCGCACAAAGGGCAAGACAGGGACGCAACACTTGGACCCGCAACACCCGGCCATCGTAGTCATTAACTCTTTGCGCAGCGTTCGTTCGCAAGCACTTACGCATTGGCTGGCGAAAGGCGATCTGGTGTGGCAAGACCCGGCCAGCCTCGCCGATCGAGTACTGCAGGCCATCGACAATCGTGAGGGCATAACCAGCCCGGCCGCGTGTCGATTCCTCGGCCAGACGGGCGAGGCGCCGGAGGGCTGGATCGCCGCGGCCGACCCGGTCTACCTCGAGCCTCGACTGGATCATCTCTGCCTGCACAGCCTGAGCGGCGCCATGCGTGACGGGGAGCTTTCCCAGCTGGTGGAGCACCTCCAGGATTCACTGGGCGACGCAGCGGAGTTCCTGTCCGTCGGCGCCTGTGGCTACGTCAAAGTGGCCGAAATGCCCGTATCTCGCTACGACCCGGACGCGCTTCATGGCTATGTGCCCGACCGATTCCTTGCTGAAGGCGAAGGCGTCGAGGTCACGCGCCGCCTGCAGTCCGAAATCGAGATGGCTTTGCATGACCATCCGGTCAACCTCAGGCGACAGGCGGACCGGCTGCAGCCGGTCAACGCGCTGTGGCTGTGGGGAGGTGGCGCATTGACCGCACCGTCGCAAACCGGGCTGCCAGCGCTGTTCGCCAACGATCCGCTGCTAAGAGGGTTCTGGTCAGCCAGCGGCGCTTCCGCCTCGGGCTGGTCGGAATCGTTGCCAGCGGTCTTCGAGCAGGTCGGCGTCGCCGTCGTACCGGAAGACGACGGGCTGGGTGTCGAAGACCGGCTTGACGCCATTCGGACTGCGTTCGCGAAGGGAAGGGCGCGTGCCGTGCGGCTGGTAACGCGCGATGGCTTCTGCCTGACGCTCTCGCGGCGCGACCGGTGGAAACTCTGGCGACGGGAGATCGACCTCAACGGAGGACGGACATGACGATGCGTCCGGTTGTCGTTCGGCCGCGCGTTGGCGACGCTCGTATCAGCAGTGTCGACGATCTGTTGGCCCGGCTCTTCGCCAGCCGAGGTGTCTCGAGTGACGACGAGCTCGACTACGCACTGGGTCGGTTGCTGCCCGTGAGCTCGCTGGAAAACATCGCTGCCGCTGTCGAGCTTGTGCTGTCACACCGGGAACGACGGGTACTCGTCGTCGGCGACTTCGATGTGGACGGCGCGACGAGCACGGCGTTGCTGTTGCGTTGCCTGGCCGATTTCGGTTTCGCCGAAGTCGACTACCTCGTGCCGAATCGCTTCGATTTCGGATACGGGCTTTCTCCGGGGATCGTCGACGTCGCGTGTCGAAACAAACCGTCGCTGATCATCACCGTCGACAACGGAATCTCTAGCGTTTCGGGCGTCGCAGCGGCGAGGTCTGAGAACATCGATGTCCTGATCACCGATCATCATCTGCCGGGCGATGAACTGCCCGATGCGAATGTCATCCTGAATCCGAATCTGCCGGGCAGTCGCTTCGGCAGCAAGAACCTCGCCGGTGTCGGAGTCGCATTCTATCTAGTCGCCGCGCTCGGCCAGGCACTGCAGGAGGCAGGTCAGGACGGCGCCGCGCGGGTCGCCGCGAAATATATCGACCTCGTCGCGCTCGGTACCGTCGCCGACGTCGTGCCGCTGGATCACAATAACCGGATACTCGTTGCACAGGGCCTGAAACGGATCAGGGCCGGCGCGACCGTGCCCGGCATTCCTGCGCTTTTAACCGAAGCCGGGCGTTCGCGGGAGCGCTGCGTGGCCAGTGACTTAGGCTTCGCCGTGGGACCGAGGCTGAACGCGGCGGGCCGCCTGGACGACATGTCCGTCGGTATCGAGTGCCTGTTGACCGACGATGCCGCCACCGCCGCCAGACATGCTCAGGCGCTCGATGCAATCAACCGCGATCGACGCGACATCGAGCAGACGATGCGCGACCAGGCCTTCCGTATCGTCGACAAGATTCACGAGTCGAGACTCCCGGCCTGCGTTTGCCTGTTCGACGAATCCTGGCACCAGGGCGTCGTCGGCCTCGTCGCCGGCCGGGTCAAGGAGAAGTTCAATCGACCGGTCGCCGCCTTTGCGCTGGAGGACGACACGTCTTTGAAAGGTTCGGTCCGCTCCGTCGCCGGCGTGCACGCGAGAGACCTGCTCGAAGCCATCAACTCGGCTGAGCCCGGCCTGATTCGCAAGTTTGGCGGACATGCGATGGCGGCCGGCCTGACTCTCGACCGATCGGCCTACGAGACCTTCAGGGAACAGGCGCAGGTACAGATGCGGCGACTCTATCCTCAAGCGGACTTCAGCGGCACGATAAGCAGCGACGGCGTGTTGCCCGGGGATCGGCTGACGATCACGTTCGCCCGCGAGCTTCGCAATCGGGGGCCGTGGGGTTCGGGGTTTCCGGAGCCGGCCTGGCACGGGCTGTTTCACGTGATCGAGACGCGCGTTGTTGGCGAACATCACCTGAAACTCAAAGTTCGGCCGGCCGACGGCGCGGCGAGCATTGATGCCATCGCCTTCAACCAGGCGGAAACGCCGTGTCGGGGCATCGTGCAGCTG
Source organism: Woeseiaceae bacterium (assembly GCA_030066655.1). Lineage (GTDB taxonomy): Bacteria > Pseudomonadota > Gammaproteobacteria > Steroidobacterales > Woeseiaceae > UBA1847. The sequence continues at coordinate 5,354 of JASJBE010000134.1, forward strand.
GCGTATCGGCTCGACGTTAACGAGTGGCGGGGCGTGGAGCGTCCGCAACTGGTCGTCGAGCAGATCGCGCCTGCGAGCAGCGACGATTGAGCAGGGAAGTCAGACAAGCGTCACTCGACCATAGCGTTGAGGTTTCGGCCAGTGATATTATGCCGCGCTCTTTGAACCGGATACACGTGCCAGCGAACGACCATGGAAGTCAGTCAGATCAAGAACGCCATTACAGACCTCACCGAGCGCAGTGCTGCGCTGAGGGGGTATCTTTGACTTCGATGGCAAGTCAGAACGCCTGACCGAGGTCGAGCGCGAGCTCGAACAACCTGACGTCTGGAACGAACCGGACCGAGCCCAGGCGCTCGGCCAGGAGCGCGCCCAGCTCGAACAGGTCGTCGTCGGCCTGCACGAGATACAGAGCGGGCTGAATGACGCACTCGATATCCTCGAGCTGGCCGTCGAGGAAGACGACGAGGCAACCCTCGCCGAGATCGAGACTGACGTGCAGGGGCTGGAACGGCGTGTCGCCGGACTCGAGTTCCGCCGCATGTTCTCCGGTGAAATGGACGAGAACAACGCCTATCTCGACATCCAGTCGGGCGCCGGCGGCACGGAGGCGCAGGACTGGGCCGAGATGATCCTGAGGATGTACCTTCGATGGGCGGAATCGCATGGCTTCAAGGCCGAAGTCATCGAAGCATCGGCCGGTGAAGTTGCGGGCATCAAGAGCGCGACCGTGCACATCAAGGGCGAGTACGCTTACGGCTGGTTGCGCACGGAAACGGGCGTGCACCGGCTGGTGCGCAAGTCACCGTTCGATTCGGGCAACCGCCGGCACACGTCCTTCGCATCGGTATTCGTGTCGCCCGAGGTCGACGACAACATTGATATCGACGTCGATCCGTCGGACCTGAGGATCGACGTGTATCGCGCCAGCGGCGCGGGTGGCCAGCACGTCAACCGAACCGAGTCCGCCGTGCGCATCACGCATCTGCCAACGAATACCGTTGTCCAGTGCCAGAACGATCGTTCGCAGCACAAGAACAAGGCGACGGCGATGAACCAGCTCAAAGCCAAGCTCTACGAGCTCGAGATGCAGAAGCGACGTGCCGAAGCCTCCGTGCTCGAGGAGAGCAAGGCGGACGTCGGCTGGGGGAGCCAGATTCGGTCCTACGTACTCGACCAGAGTCGCATCAAGGACCTGAGGACAAGCGTCGAAACCGGCAATACGCAGGCCGTCCTCGACGGCGGGCTGGACAATTTTATTGAGGCAAGCCTCAAGCAGGGACTGTGAAGTGACAGACGACAGAGACGAGAACAAGCTGATCGCCGAACGCCGCCGCAAGCTCGACGAGCTGCGCGAGATCGGCAACGCCTATCCCAACGACGTGCATCGCAACGCGCTGGCTGACGAATTGCATCGCACGTTCGGCGAGCACGAGGCCGAGCACCTCATCGAGGAAGACGTCGAAGTGGACGTCACCGGTCGCATGATGCGCAAGAACGTCATGGGCAAGGGCAGCTTCATCGCGTTGGCGGATCGCTCGGGCCGGATCCAGGTGCGCCTCGAACGCGATCGCCTGGCCGAGGGTGTTTACGCCGCCTTCAAGAAATGGG
>JASJBE010000135.1 GCA_030066655.1 Woeseiaceae bacterium
GGTGCTGTCGAATCTCCGGCCTGTTGTTGCGTCGTTCTTGTATCTACCTACACAGTCACAAGGGGTATTCTGAATGCAAATCAACAGAGCAAGAGGGACCTTAATTTCGCTCGCCGCCACTGGCGCGCTTCTCGTGGCGGCTGCTGCGCAGGCGGAGCAAGACCCGCGCGTCAAGACCATCATGGACGCGAGCACACTCGGCACGCTTGATTCCTCGTTCATGAGTCTCGAGGCGCAGCAACGCGCGAAAGAGCATATTGCGAAAGCGCGCGCCGAGAAGGCGGCGCGCATCGCGTCGGGCCAGCCGAAAGCCAAAGTTCACCCGATCATCAGCGATTTCGCCGATCGTCTGACCGTCGATCCGGGCATGGAGCATCCGTTTCTCAGCGTCAATGATGGGATGATCGGGCTCGAGCTCGAGCTGTCGTCTACCGACGCGCAGGCGATGGCGAGTATGGAGGCCATGGGCGTACACGTACACACCGTGGACGGCAATACCGCGATCGTTTCCTGTCCGGTCGCCGATTTACCAGCAGCGGTGCTGAATGCCGACTCCTCTGACCTGATTCTCTCGATGAGCCCGGTGCTCGGTGAGATCGTCAACCGCGGCAGCGTCGTTTCGGAAGGCAAGGCGGCCCTGGGCGTCGACCGTGCAATCAGGCGCTTCGAAGTAAAGGGCCGGGGTGTACGTATCTGCGCGATCTCTGATGGCATACAGGGCGCCGAGTTGGCGGCCCAGACAGGTGACCTGCCGCGCCGCAGGGACGGCAGCCCCAGGATCGATGTCTGCGATACGGCGGTAACCGGTACCAACGATTCCGGTGCAGAAGGTACGGCCATGCTCGAGATCATTCACGATCTCGCTCCGAAAGCCAAACTGGGCTTCTGTCCGGCGTTCGGTGGCGGCGAGCCTGGGCTCGCTAACGCGATTACCTACCTCGCCAACGATGCGTTCCGCGGCAAGGGTTGTGACATCATCGTCGATGACGTGGCGTTCCTCACGGAGCCGTATTTCGAGGACGGCGTTGTTGCACAGGCTGTCGACGCGGCGGCCGACAAGGGCGTGATCTACTTCTCGTCAGCCGGCAACAGTGCCGACGCGCATTATGAGCGACCATACGTTGACATCGCGCCCGGAGCTGACTTGCCCGTGCCCCCACCTTTCTCCTTCGCTGATACACATGATTTCGGCACAGCAGCGGGACTGGCTCCGAACAACGGCTGGCTGGGTGTCGTCGGGGGACAGAGTTTTTTCGCTGCTTTCCTGCAGTGGAACGACAAGTTCGGTGCGAGCGGCAATGACTACGATCTCTACATATTCGACACGAACGGATTTGTCGCGGGAGACCCGGCGGGCGCTTTCCCATTCGCATTTAACGGCACCGATTTTCAGGGTGGCACCGGCGACCCGCTAGAGTCGGCGTTGCTGTTCAATATCTCGCCGTCCGTCGAGTTCTTTTTTATCGTCATAGATCGATTCTCAGGCGATCCTGACCGACTCCTCGAGGTCAACTTCAACGGTACGTTTGCAGTCCTCCCGACATTTAACGTCCCTGAGGGCAGCGTCTGGGGGCATTCCGCCGCAAGGGGAGCCATCTCTGTCGCTGCGGTTAACGCACTGGACCCGGGTCTCGACGACATCGAGCCCTTCAGTTCGCGTGGTCCCTCCAGGATCTTCTGGCAGCCCGACGGTACGCCGGTGACCGAGGTCCGCAGCACGCCGACGATCACGGCGACCGACGGTGTCAGCGTAACGGGCTCCGGCGGCTTCCCGACGACGTTCTTTGGGACGTCGGCGTCAGCGCCGCACGCCGCAGCGATCGCTGCGCTTGCACTGGAAGAAGAGGACGACATCAATCCCGACACGTTCCTCCTGGCCACGGCGCTGACGGCCGATGATCGTGGCCTTCCCGGTTTCGACTCGACCTGGGGCTTCGGGCTGATCAACGTTATCGGCATCCTGAACGTTATCGACGATCTTGAGGACGACGATGATGATGAAGACGATGACGACGATGAGGATGACGATGACGACGAGGATGACGACGACTGAGCTTGTCTAAGACTCGATCCTTGATCAGGACCCCTCTCCGGAGGGGTCTTTTTTTTCTGCGACAAGCGGACGCGTTTGAGCTCCTTAACCTATCGCCAAGCAATAGCTTGACCTATCCCGGTCAACAGCGCCACAGCGAGCAGCAACGACGCAATGACACCCCAACAGGCTGTATGTTGCGACATACGACGGACTCCAGCAGTTGATGCCCTGGAGTGGTCGCCTCGATGGGCTTCTTACGACCTTCTTCTGTCGATAGGGGTATGCGTTGTAGCACGTCGCTGAAGTCTTCCGACAATGCTCGTTGCACAACCGATCAACTATTGTCTTAGACAAAAAAAGGCCCTCGGAAAAGCTCACGTATCCATTTACGTCGCGCTTTCCCGAGGGCCTTCTATAGCTGGCTGGTACGGCCGGCTGGGACGATTCAGCGCCGCCTCAACCGCACTTCGAATCGCCGCAGGCCAGGCAGGTCATGCAGCCGTCCATCATGATCACGGCCACCGTGTTGCATTTGGAGCATAGCTGGGCACCCTCAGGATACTCGCTCGTCGAGAACGCATCCTGCTGCTTGCGCGCCTCCTCATACTCGGCGCGTTTTTGCTCGATGATCTGCTGCTGGTGCTCGCTCATCTCGGGTTCGGCGAGCATGCCGATCATTGTCAGGTGCTTTTCGACGATGTAACCCAGCTCGGCGATGATCGAAGGCATGAACTTGCCACCGGGCTGCCAATAACCGCCTCGTGGATCGAAGACCGCTTTCAGCTCGTCGACGAGGAATGTCACGTCCCCGCCCTTGCGGAAGACCGCGGAGATGATCCGCGTCAGCGCAACGATCCACTGGTAGTGGTCGAGGTTCTTCGAGTTGATGAAGATCTCGAAGGGCCGGCGTTTCTCATGTTCGGTGCCCTCGTTGAGGATGATGTCGTTGATCGTCACGTACATCGCGTGATCCGATACCGGCGTCTTCACCTTGTACGTCGAGCCGATCAGCATCTCCGGGCGCTCGAGTTTCTCGTGCATCCGGATGACTTCGGCTCGATCGCCCCCGCCCTCGCGCTTCAGCTCAGGCTTTGCGGGCTTCTCCTCGGTGTCCGGCTGCTTGACCGCGTAGCCGACAATTTTTCGCTCGATCTTCGTTGTCATTGTCTTTGTTCCTCAGCCGCATCTGGCGGCTTGATCTGTCCAGTCCAGGGCTGTGCGTTGAATGCCCTGCCTAGAATTTTCCGTAGTAGCCTTCCTTGAGTGCGTCGAAGAGATTTGCGGCGGTATGCGATTCACCGTCGTACATGACCTCTTCGTCGCCCTTGAGCTCGACCGTGCTGCCATCGTCCAGCGTGAACGAGTAGATCGTGTTCTTCAGGTCTTTTTCCTTGACGAGAACGCCCTGGAACGCCTCCGGGTTAAAGCGGAAGGTCGTGCAGCCCTTCAGACCCTGCTTGTACGCGTACAGGTAAATGTCCTTGAAGTCGTCGTAGGCATAGTCCGTCGGGACGTTGGCCGTCTTCGAGATCGACGAGTCGATCCACTTCTGCGCGGCCGCCTGGATGTCGACGTGCTCCTTGGGATTGATGTCGTCTGCCGTAATGAAGTAGTCCGGCAACGTGTTTTCGGATGTGCCGTCGACGCCTGCTGGCATCGCGTCCTGGTTGACGAGCTCGCGATAAGCAAGCAGCTCGAACGAGAACACATCCACTTTCTCTTTCGTTTTCTTGCCCTGCCGAATGACGTTGCGGAAGTAGTGGTGCGCGAAGCTCGGCTCGATGCCGTTGCTCGCGTTGTTGGCCAGTGACAGCGAGATCGTTCCCGTCGGGGCGATGGAGCTGTGATGCGTGAAGCGAGCGCCAACCTCGGCCAGTTCGTCGACCAGCTCCGGCGCTTCCGCGGCGACGCGCTGCATGTAGCGGCTGTACTTGGCGTGCAGGATGCGGCCTGGCACCTTGTCGCCCACCTGGAAGCCGTCAGCGGACATCTCCGGGCGACGTCTCAGCATTTCTTCGGTGACCTCGAAATGCTCGTTCATGATCGGGGCCGGACCCTTCTCCTTGGACAGCTCCAGCGCTTCTTCCCACCCGGCCAGTGCGAGTTCGCGGGAGACTCTCTCGGTGAATTCGACGGCGCGCTTTTCGCCGTATTTCATGCGCAGCATCGTGATCGTCGAGCCCAGGCCGAGGAAGCCCATGCCGTGACGCCGCTTGCGGTTGATCTCGTTACGCTGCTGCGGCAGCGGCAGGCCGTTGATCTCGACGACGTTGTCGAGCATGCGCGTGAAGACCTTGACGACCTTGCGGAAGTTTTCCCAGTCGAACTCCGCCTCGTCTGTGAACGCGTTCAGCACGAAACGCGTCAGGTTCACGGAGCCCAGCAGGCAGGAGCCGTACGGCGGCAGCGGCTGCTCGCCGCAGGGATTGGTTGCGCGGATGTTCTCGCAGAACCAGTTGTTGTTCATTTCGTTGACCTTGTCGATCAGCACGAAACCGGGCTCCGCGAAGTCGTAGGTCGATGCCATGATGACGTCCCAGACGCGTCGCGCGGGCAGTGTCTTGAAAATCTTGCAGGCGACGAGCCCTTCGCCATTGCTCTCGTAGTTGCCGGCTTCCGGCCACTCGCGCCAGACGAACTGCGTCTCGTCGTTGATGTCGAGATTCTCCTGTTCGACCTCCTTGCGCGTTACCGGAAACGCGAGTTTCCACTCGGTATCGTTCTTGATGGCCTGCATGAATTCGTCGGTGATCAGCAAGGACAGGTTGAACTGCCGCAACCGCCCGTCCTCGCGCTTGGCGCGAACGAATTCCAGCACGTCCGGATGACCGACATCGAAGGTGCCCATCTGCGCACCGCGACGACCGCCCGCCGACGAGACCGTGAAACACATCTTGTCGTAAATATCCATGAACGACAGCGGGCCCGAGGTATAGGCCCCGGCACCGGTCACGTAGGCGCCTTTCGGTCGCAGTGTGGAGAACTCGTAGCCAATGCCGCAACCCGCCTTGAGCGTCAGACCAGCCTCGTGGACCTTGTTGAGGATGTTGTCCATCGAGTCGCCGACGGTACCCGACACGGTACAGTTGATCGTCGACGTCGCCGGTTTGTGCTCCTGCGCACCTGCATTGGAAACGATACGGCCAGCCGGGATCGCGCCGCTGCGCAAGGCCCACACAAACTCCTCGAAGTAGTGCTCACGCTTTGACTCGACCTCGACATCCGAGAGTGCTTTCGCAACTCGCGTGTAGGTGTCGTCAATCGTTTCGTCGATCTTCCTGCCGTCCTTCGCCGACAGGCGGTATTTCGCGTCCCAGATATCGAGCGACGCGGCTTGAAACTGAATATCGGTGACCGTGTGCGCTTCCAGATGTACGGCAGACTTCATTAGTCCTGTTACTCCCCTGAACTCCCTATGGAGACCCCATGCAGGCGTTATTATTTGACCATTTACCGAGGGAAAAGAGCCCCCCTCGCCGGCAGCCAGAAATGCGCGGCGAGCGCCAGAATTGGCCTCTTTTCGCTCGTTGACTGAACACAAGATGTTGTGTCCGAACGGTGACAAGATTATGCCCGTAGCGGTCGACTGTCAAGGTTTTCGGCGAAAAAATTGTTGGCGTTTTTGTCCATCAAAAACAATTACTTATAAGATCTTTGAAAAAAATTGCTTTAAAAACAACGCAAAAAACGTGACGTTTTTGTGAAACCCGCGAACCACTACATATAGTGCCATTACGTTAAGCGGGTATTGCCGCTTGAAATGCCGTCCTGAGGCCTTATTTCAGCGCTCAATACGCACTTTTTGAAGGAGAAAATCATGACTCTTGCACGCTTTGAGCCCTGGTCGGTGATCGACCTGTTGCACCGCGACCTGAACCGCCTGACGCGCGGCCGCGGCGGCTTCGCAGACGGCGACGACAGCGTCGCTGACTGGGTACCGGCCGTCGACATCATCGAGGAGTCGAACCGCTTCGTTCTGCGCGCCGACCTGCCGGGTGTCGTACCGGAGAACATCGATGTCAGCATGGACAAAGGCGTTCTGACCGTATCTGGTCAGCGCGACGCAATCGCGAGCGCCGAAGACGCCACGTTCCAGCGCCTCGAGCGGGCCAACGGCCGCTTCCTCCGCCGCTTCTCGCTGCCCGAATCCGCGGATGCCGACAGCATTTCCGCACGCAGCAACAACGGAATCCTGGAAGTCACGATTCCCAAGCAACCGGAGATCAAGGCGCGACGTATCACGGTCGAATCCGACTGACCCGCCGATGCGCTTGCCGTGCCCGGCTGCAACTTTTTGTTGCAGCCGGGCATCAAACCACTTCATTCACGACCAATTCAGGCAGAACACGCTATGCTCAATGCGTTGAGCATCGATTGAGGCACCAATGATCGTCAGGACTCGAATTTTACTTATCGCTGTTTTCACACTGCTGGCGCCGACCGCGTACTCGGCGTTGCCGGCCGAGGTCAACGGCCAGGCGTTGCCCAGTCTCGCGCCGCTGGTCGAGACGACCTCGCCCGCCGTCGTCAATATTCGCGTACGCCAGACGGTCGAGACCAGCTCGCCCTTCGGTGACGATTCTTTCCGGCGGTTTTTCGGCCTGCCCGACGTGCCGCGCGGGCCGCGTGATGTGCAGAGTGCGGGATCTGGCGTTATCGTCGACGCCGAGCGCGGCTATATCCTGACGAACCACCACGTCGTGGACGGTGCGGATGAGATCCGGGTGTTTCTGCACGACGAAACCGAGCACAAGGCCGAGATAATCGGCTCGGATCCTGCCACGGACATCGCCGTGTTGAAGGTTGAGGCCGATGACCTCATCGAAATGCCGATCGGCGATTCGGACGAGGTTCGCGTGGGCGATTTCGTCATCGCCATTGGCAACCCGTTCGGACTCGGCCATACCGTAACCTCAGGGATCGTCAGCGCGCTCGGGCGCACCGGTATTGGTGACGGCCTAGAAGACTTTATCCAGACAGACGCATCGATCAATCCCGGCAACTCCGGCGGCGCGCTCGTCAACATGCGCGGTGAACTCGTTGGCATCAACTCAGCGATCATCAGCCGCTCCGGCGGCAACGTGGGCATCGGTTTTGCGGTCCCGACGGAGATCGCAGAATCCATCATGCGCCAGTTGCTGGACTTCGGCGAAGTCCGTCGCGGCCTGCTCGGCGT
>JASJBE010000136.1 GCA_030066655.1 Woeseiaceae bacterium
GGAATAAATTCCGGGGATACTTTGGGAATTAATTCTGGCGACACGCTGGGGATAAACTCTGGCGATACGCTTGGAATCAATTCCGGCGACACGTTGGGCATTAATTCCGGCGACACGTTGGGAATAAATTCCGGCGATACGCTGGGAATCAATTCCGGCGACACGTTGAGAGACAGAGCTGGTGATTTGCTCGGTATAAATTCGGGCGACTCACTTGTTCTCTCCGGGCCCGTCGATTCAATTGACTACGTTAACGGTGTCTTTAATTCTATGGGCCAAACAGTTATGGCGTCGCACGGTGTCCTGCGCAACCTGACTGTTGGCGACGTCGTGTCGGTGACTGGCAACGTTGTTGGAGCTGGTTGGCTTTATGCAGACGTTGTAAACGTCTCAACGGACGCCTACGTACCTGGCGCCACGCCAGTGCTACTGACCGGTATGCCGAGCGAAGTTGATCACACCTATGGCACAGTCCAGATGGGTGGTGTGACAATCGACTTCACTGCGGCGCTTGCCGACGGAGTTTTGCCTTCGCGTGGCATATTGGTCTTTGAAGGCATTCAGCCAGTTAAAGACGGGATGGTGATTTCCGACACAGTTATCGAAGCGAAATAGACAGCAAGAATTTCTGCTTAGCGCACTGGCTTCGCTCGCTGGTGCGCAACAACAAAAAATGGCAGGAATAAAAAAGGCCACTGATGTGGCCTTTTTTGTTGTCTTCGAGCGGTATTAAAAAAGTCGGCGTCCCTGCCGACTTAGATCTCGTATCAACCTTAGAAAGGAGATGCGAGGGTTGGAGGAGCCACCCCCGAGCGATTAGGGATGACTCGCGATCAATGTTAGGCGTGCCCTCTGCAGAGAGGTGTGATCGCCTTCACAGTTACAATCCTCGCATCAGAAAAGGCACCCGAAGGTGCCTAAAACTGGGCAAAATACCAAGATTACGTAAAGTTAATTGCCGCTATTTGCAGAGCGCAGACTCTGCAGGTATTCCTGGAACTTTCTTGCTTCAACTCTTTGCTTGACGACCTCGCGAACGCTTTCGAGCGTCGGCGGTTCGTTTTCGCGTGAGTCCTCTCTCAAAATGACATGCCAGCCGAACTGAGTCTGCACAGGTTCTTCGGTGAACTTGCCGTTCTCAAGTGCGACGACCGCTGCAGAGAAAGGAGCGACCATCTGGTCGGGTGGGAACCAGCCCAAGTCGCCTCCGTTAGGTCCGGACGGACCCGTCGAGTTCGCTTTAGCCAGCTCCACAAAATCGGCACCGCTCTTCAACTGCTCGATCAACTCCATCGCTTTGGACTGCGTATCGACCAGGATATGCCGAGCCTTGTATTGCTCCGACGGTGACCGGGCGATCTGCTCTGAATACTCTTCGAAGATCTCGTCCTCGGTGGCAACGTTGCCAGCCATGTAATCGGCGGCAACGGCTTGAGCCAGCAGTCCGCGGTACTGCAATTCAATCTGCGCCGCGATCTCGGGCGACTTCTCCAGTTCCTTCGCTTTCGGTTGCGTTGCGAGGAGGTAGACATCCGTTATCTCGTCGAGAATCGCAGCGCGCTCGTCCGGCGTGGCCTGGTCAGCGGGCTTCTGCAGACGGCTCTGCAGGTAGTTGGTGAATACGGCACTGTCGATCTCGACCCCATTCACAGTCTTGACGGACTCAGCGTTCGCCGGGCCGGCCATCGCCAACGCGGTGGCAAGAATTACAGCAAGTGTTCCGGAGTTCCGGGAACGGTTTGAAAAGATCATCGATGTTTCCTTTAGATTATCGAGAAAGTTAAATCAATTAGGGTCGCGTCAGGCGGCTTCAGAGGTGCTCCTGGCTTTGATCTGCAGCGCATGAATGTCGGTTGTCATCATGTCGCCCAGCGCCTCGTAAATCGCCCTGTGTCTTTTGATCGTCGAAAGGTCTGAGAAGACATCCGACACGATCTGCACCTCAAAGTGCCCTCTACCGTCTTGCGCGCCGGCATGACCTGCATGCAGATGGCTTTGGTCCTTGACCAACAGGTGCGTCGGGCTGAATGCGTCGCGCAGCGCGTGTTCTATCCTATCTACCCGGTCGGACATCACGGCAGTACCTTTTTGAAGGGCTTCACGGTCACCGAGCGATACACGCCGGCCTCCACATAGGGGTCGGCGTCCGCCCAGTCCTTTGCCTCCTCGAGGCTGGCGAATTCGACGACGACGAGACTGCCGGTGAATCCCGCTTCGCCAGGGTCTTCGCTGTCGATTGCGGGGTGGGGCCCGGCGATCAGTACGCGACCCTCATCCAGCAGCGTCTGCATACGGGCGAGGTGTGCCGGGCGGACACCCTTGCGTAGTTCGAGACTGTTTTCGACATCTTCGCTGATGATTGCGTACCACATCAGGACTGATCCTCATTCGACGGTGCGAGGTCTTCTTCCTTGAACTTGGTCATCAGCCACGCTCCTTGCGCGATCATGAATACGAAGGTAATCGCCAGGAGGCCAAAGACCTTGAAGTTAACCCACACCTTCTCCTCGAAGGAGAACGCGACCCAGATATTCAAGACACCCGAGCCTGCGAAGAACAGGACCCAGATCAAGTTCAGGGCGCTCCATTGCCGCGCCTCGATCTGATCTGTAGGCAGGTCTCCCGTCAGTTCGAAGAAGCGCCGGGCAAGGGGTTTGTCGCCGACGAAATTGCTGATCAGGAACGCGGCGGCCAGGGCCCAGTAGAACGCCGTAGGCTTCCAGTACAAAAATGCCGGGTCCCGGAAATAGAGGGTCGCGGCACCCATGACGAGAAGGAAGATCGTCGACCACAGGTACATTTTGTCCCAGGTCTTTGTCTTCAGGTACTTGAGCAGCAGCCCGATAGGCATCGTCACCATCAGCACCACCAGCGCGAAATAGATGCCTTTGTTCAGGTACGCAACCAGGAAAAGGATTAACGGGAAGAACTCGATAATGAACTGCATGGGTCCGCCGCAGGCGCGAAAAGCCGGTAAGTTTACCTCAGCCAGCCGCCCGCATGGGCCTCAAATGTCCGTCTTGCACTCTGGGGACAACCCACTAGAATCCGCGCGTGGCCCGAGTAATCAACATCCATCCGACGCATCCGCAGCAGCGACTCGTTGCGGCTGTGGTCCAGATTATCCGCAGCGGCGGTCTGATCGCTTATCCGACGGATTCCTGCTACGCGTTTGGCTGTCACATCGGCGACAAGCGAGCGATGGACCGGATTCGCAGGATCCGCAAGACGGACAAGAAACACAACTTCACGCTGGTCTGCAGCGACCTCTCCGAGATCAGCGTCTATGCCAGGGTCGACAACTGGACCTACCGCCTGGTCAAATCGATGACGCCCGGGCCGTACACCTTCATCCTGCCGGCGACGCGCGAGGTCCCCAAGCGCCTGCAGAACGAGAAGCGACGCACGATCGGGCTACGCGTTCCTGACCATGCGGTCGTGCACAGTATCCTGGATACCCTGGGCGAGCCCATCATGAGCAGCACTCTGACTCTGCCGGGTGATGACCGGCCTATGACCGACCCAATGGAGATAGAGGAGCGTATCGGGTCTCAGATCGACGCCATTGTCGATGCGGGGCCCGTCGGCATCGAGCCTACCAGCGTCATAAACCTGGCCGATGGGGTCGTCGAGATCCTCAGGGAAGGGCGTGGGGACGTCTCCGCGCTGCAGTAGCGAGGTGGCGCCGATGATCGTGTTGCGGGCATCAACTCCGTCTCAAATGCGCTAGAATAGTGTGATAGCCGCGCGGATACGCCATGAAACCTGACTTGCACGTCCTGACACCGGACGACGCACCAAAACCACAATCGGACGAAGAGACGTCACCGGCCCAGAGCGAGATGCCTTTTGCGGTCGTTGACGGCGAGCCGGTAACGGCGTTACCGCAGGATCTCTACATTCCGCCCTACGCGTTGCAGGTTTTCCTCGAGGCTTTCGAGGGCCCGTTGGATCTGTTGCTCTACCTGATCCGGCGCCAGAACATCGACATCCTCGATATCCCCATCGCCGAGATAACGAAGCAGTATGTCCAGTACATCGAGGTGATGAAGGAAATGCAGCTGGAGCTCGCCGGCGAGTACCTCGTCATGGCGGCGATGCTGGCGGAGATCAAATCCCGGATGTTGCTGCCGCGGCCGCAGGCGGAGGATGACGAAGAAGAGGATCCGCGTGCCGAGCTGGTCCGCCGGTTGCAGGAATACGAGCGGTTCAAGAAGGCAGCGAATGACATTGCGGAGCTGCCGAGGCTTGAGCGCGACGTGTTTCCGGCGCAGGCGGAGACCATACAGAGCGATCGCAAAGTCGTCACGAAGCTGCCGGATGTCACGCTGAAGGAACTTCTCATCGCGTTTCACGATGTACTGAAGCGTGCAGAGATGTACTCGAACCTGCACTTGCAACGCGAACCGCTGTCTGTGCGTCAGCGCATGTCCGAGGTGCTTTCCCGCGTCAAGGCAGGCTCGTTCACTTTATTTGTTGACCTGTTTGATCCGGAAGAGGGTCGCATGGGCGTCGCCGTTACTTTCCTGGCCTGCCTCGAGCTGCTCAAGGAGAACGTGGTCGAGGTCGTCCAGAGCAACGAGTTCGCGCCGCTGCATGTGCGTGCGGCGTCATCGGTGCGCCTCGTCGAAGACAACGACGCTCAGGACCTGGAAAACGCTTAGGCTTTATTTTCAATGGAACAACGAGAAATCGAATTCTTTATCGAAGCTGCGCTGCTGGCCGCTGGTCGTCCGCTCAGCATCGATCAATTGCAGGGTTTGTTTGACGGGCGATCCAAGCCTGATAAGGCCCTGATCAGGGCAGCGATCAAGACCCTGAACGACGAGTACGAGGAACGTGGCATCATCGTTGCCGAGGTTGCGTCAGGTTTTCGCATGCAGATCCGTTCAAGCATGGCGGACCGCCTGCAGAAGCTCTGGGAGGAGCGCCCGCCGCGCTACTCACGTGCTCTCTTTGAGACCCTCGCCTTGATTGCCTACCGGCAACCGATCACGCGTGGCGAGATCGAGGAAATTCGAGGCGTCTCCGTTAGCAGCAACATCATGCGCAGCCTGGCGGAGCGGGAATGGATCCGCGTGGTCGGGCACCGCGACGTACCCGGTCGGCCGGCCATGTTCGGCACCACGAAGGCGTTCCTCGATTACTTCTCGTTGAAGCGACTCGAGGACCTTCCGGAGCTTGCAGACCTGTCAGACTGGGAGTCACTCAGAGTTCAGCTGGACTTGCCGGACGTCGAGGAGACGACGGAAGGCGAGCCTGCCTCCGTCTCCGAGTTGCCGGTTCTCGGCCGAGAGGGTGAAACAGAGGCTGCAGCGACGGAGCTTCCGGAACTGACCGAAGCCATCGAAGAGCTGGGCGAGCACGGCGGCGACGAGGTGGATGAGCAGGGCCAGGTTGCGGCGGCCAACGACATTGCGGCCGTCACCGCCGAGAGCGAAGACCTGCCAGCTCCGTCTCCGGACGACGACGAAGAGGAACTGATCGTTTCCGAGTGGCCGGATCCGGTGGACGCCGTCAGCGTCACGACGATCGAGACTGGCGAACCGAAAAAGGACGCTAGCGCCAATAACGGCTGATCGGACGTTGGCAGAAAGGGTACACAAGCTGTTAGCAGCGGCCGGGCACGGGTCTCGACGCAAAGTCGAGCAATGGATTCGTGACGGGCGCTTGATGATCAACGGTCGCGCCGCGGAACTCGGGCAAGCCTGTGAGGGCAACGAGCGTGTGACGCTCGATGGCAAGCCGCTGTCGTTGCGTCAGAGTCGCCAGGCCCACAAACACATCATCTACAACAAACCCGGCGACGAGGTGACGACACGTTCTGACCCGGAAGGCCGCAAGACCGTGTTCGACTCCCTGCCACGCCTGAAAGGGGCGCGCTGGGTCGCGGTGGGACGTCTGGACATGACGACGACCGGGCTGATGATCTTCACAACCGACGGCACGCTGGCAAACGCCCTGATGCACCCGTCGAAGGAGGTCAAGCGCCGCTACGCCGTGCGTGTTCACGGTGATCCATCGAAAGAAGAGCTGGAACGTTTGTTGAAAGGCGTCGAGCTGGACGACGGGTTGGCCAGGTTCGATGAGATCAACGCCAGCGGCGGAGATTCGGCCAATCACTGGTTCCAGGTCACGCTCAGCGAGGGCAGGAATCGTGAGGTCAGGAGGCTCTGGGAGGCTATCGGCTACGAGGTAAGTCGCCTGATCCGGATCGCGTACGGCCCGCTGGAACTGCCGCGATCGGTTCGGAAGGGCAAGTACGAGGCGCTGACGCCGGGTCAGGTCAGGAATCTGTACTGGGCCGCCGGTCTCAAAGTACCGGAAGACGAATACCGGCCGCGCAAGAAGCGGCGTCCCCCGCGCAGGGCGAGGTCAAGAAGCCGCCGTCACTGAGCGTCGAGGCTCTGGCCGGTGACACCCTTCGAATCAGGCCCCAGTAAGTAGAGGTAGGCCGGCAGGATCTCTTCCGCCGTCTTCAGTTTGTCACGGTCCTCGGCCGGGTAGGCAGCCTGCCGCATCTTGGTCTTCACGGGACCGGGGTTGATGCAGTTCGATCGCAGCGGGGTGTGAGAGTTTTCGTTGGCCAGGACCTGGGACAGGCCTTCCGTTGCAAACTTCGATACGGCATACGCGCCCCAATGGGCTTTGCCTACGCGGCCGACGCCGCTGCTCGTGAATATCACCGACGGGTCGTCGGACTTCCTCAGTAGCGGCAGTAGAATCTGCGTCAAGGCAAAGGCCGTGGTCACATTGACGTGCATGACTCTCTGCCACTGCACGACGTCATACTGATCGAGGGGAAATCGATCGCCGAGAATGCCCGCATTGTGCACGAGACCGTCGAGCTTCCCGAATTCGTCCGCGATGTTGTCAGCCAGGCTCGTGTAGGCGGCCGACTCAGCCTGCTCGAGGTCCATACAGATAATGCTCGGTCTGGGCGCCTGTTCCATCGCGTCGATAGCGTCGTACACCGCCTCGAGCTTCTTTACGTTCCTGCCATGCAGCAGCACCTGTGCCCCGAGTTCAGCGCAGCGCAGAGCCAGCGCTTTGCCTATTCCGTCGCTGGCACCGGTTATCAGGATGACACGATTCTCGAGCAGGCCGTCATGCGCCTGGTAGGTCCTTGGATCGAACATTGGGCAGGTCTCTATTCGTTGGCCTTCTTGGCCGGGGTTTCAACATCCTGGTCGTCGTTTACGCCGACCATCATGCGAGGGACGGGATCGATCGATTCGAGCTTGTCCATGGCTCTTTTCTCATGCACACCGAGTTCGGTGAACTTCCGCGCTCCCGGGAGGACTTTGCGTTCGAGCGAGCCGACCGCCTTGTTGTAGGTCTCGACACTGGT
>JASJBE010000137.1 GCA_030066655.1 Woeseiaceae bacterium
AAGTATAACACTAGATAACTATAACGCAACAAATGCGTTTAAAAATGTTGCTTTACTACTAAAAACAATAAGTTGGCGGATCTTGCCTTGATTTCCCTTAACAGTTACTGAACCCGACTAAGGCTCAGACAGGTAAATGCCCTATCGGTTCTGATCAATCGGGAGCAGGCCGCCTCTCATCCTTTAGATGCGCGCCGAGCTGATTTGGATGCAATACCGGTTTATTAAAGTAATACCGGTATCGGGAGTTTACCGATTAACTGAAGTACTGGGAAAGGAACGGGTTCAGCAATCGGTTATCGGAGTCCAGTTGTCGTCGCACGCCGACGAAGCTGGTCAACGCGTCTCCGTAGACTCGTTGCGCATAACTGGAACGAACCGCCCGCGTCTGGTTGAACACCGGCACGCCGCCGTGAGCTTCGGCAAAGTCAGCCAGGTCGATGACGAAATCCTCCCAGCCGTCGGTTCGTGTCGAGCTCGTCTGCAGCGCAATCATTGCCCGTGACCGCGAAGGAGACATCAATGCGCTCGGGTCCTTCGCCACCCGGAAACCAACGGTCGGCAAGTCTGCCCGGTAGCCGGTTCTTTCGAACAGCGACTGGCATAATTCGATGTAGGCCTCTGTGATCTCGCTCGCGCGGGATGCGGAGAAGAGCCATGTCGAATAGTGCGGTGTGTCAGACGTGCTTCCGGACTGGCGGTGGCCGGCGGCGACCGAGTAGGAGCCTGTTTCAAACAGACGACTCTGGCTCAGGTCCTTGGTCAGGCCGGAGACACCGTCGATCAGTCGATACCGAAGCTTCGGCATCGGCACGACTTTATTCAGCGACCGGAAGATCGTCGGCAGCACGACGGTCTCACCCCAGTCTTTCGCTTTCCAGAACCTGTCGTGGATGCTCTTTGTCGATTCGGCCTGTCGCAGAATCTCGAGATAGGCGCGATCCCGGTGCGGCAGGACGAAGAACTTCAGGCCGATCGGCAGGTCGGCCAGCGTCTCCAGCGTCTTGAGCAGCTGCTCATGCGAGACTTTTTTATACGTACGATCGAAAACCCGCTTTGTCCGCACCCGGAAGCAGACTTCCGCAATGACGCCCAGCAAACCGTAGCTCGCCCGGAACAGCGGCATGAACCGCGTGTCGTCGGCTGATATCGACACCAGTTCGCCGGACGGGGTTACGACTTTCATACTGATGATCTGCCGCGCAAGGCTGGCGGCATCTTCCCCGACCCCCGGACCGAAACACGGCGCGGCAACGGCGCCCCCAACCGTGTGGCGATAGAGATCGAAGCAGCCGGGCAGCTCAAGGCCGTATTCGTCGAGGGCGTTGACCAGGTCCTGCAGCCGTACACCGGCTTCGACCGTTACGCGCTGGTTGTCGGGGTCTATGATGAGTATGCGGTTCAGTCCCGTCGTCTCGATCACGAGTCCGCCCGACGAGGTGTTGCAGTCGGTGGATGCCGTGCAGCCACCACGGGGTCTTAACGGGAAGGGAACGGCAACGCCTGGGTCGATACACTGTTGAAGTTCGGTAATGCTCTCCGGTTGGAGTGCCTTTGCTAGCGAAACGCGGTTCGCCTGGTAACTTCTTGCCGCTGCCGTCATCCCTGTCTCCTGCGCTTTGACCACAACAAAGACAGGCGCCGGTAGCGCTGCGTATCGGTAGCCCCGCTATCCAGGTTCGCTGGTACCTGGACCGGAGGCTTTGCGACACTGCCTTACGACAGCTGTGCCTTTGTCGAAACACCTCGATGCTGCATGCAACGGTCGGGGCTCGCAAGCCTGCAAACGAACAGATGACATAATGTCCGACTGTCGCCGCTAAGCGACTGATTCAGCTAGAGACCTTGCAGGCTGCGGGATGCAGCTCAGATGAAGCGATCACACATAATCTTGTATCCTGCGTAAGCTGTGCCGAAACGAACGGCGGTGGAGACCAGACAGTGAGCGATGAGGCAATGTCCGCGGACAGCGTAGCGGCCGAAGCCGGGCATGCCCTGGACCGGATCCGGTCGCTGGCGAAACACACGCCGCTGACGCCTGCTCCGTGGCTGACGCCGTCATCGGGCGGCCAGGTATTCCTGAAACTCGAAAACCGGCAAACGACCGGTTCGTTCAAATTGCGAGGCGCGTTGAATCGACTGATGACGCTGACCGAAGAGCAGCGCAGCCGGGGTTGCGTCACCGCGTCCAGCGGGAATCACGGGGCGGCCGTCGCATGGGCGCAGAAAAACCTCGGCATTCACGGTCCTATCTTCGTTCCGGAACAAACGTCGCCGTCGAAGATTGACAAGATCAGGCAGTTCGGTGGAACGGTAGAGACTTTCGGCACGGACGGTCTCGATACCGAGCAGCACGCGCGCGCGTATGCGACCGAACACGGGCAGTTCTACGTGTCGCCCTACAATGACCCGCAAGTCGTTGCGGGGCAGGGCACGATCGGCGTCGAATTGCTCGAGGATTTACCAGGCATCGATCGCGTCTTCGTCGCTGTCGGCGGCGGCGGACTGATCAGTGGCATAGCCAGTGTGTTGCGCCTGGCAAATCCGTTGGTCGAGGTGATCGGCTGTCAGCCGGCCGAGTCCGCCGTCATGGCAGCGTCGATCGATGCCGGACAGATTGTCGAACTCGACAGCGGGCCAACCCTGTCCGACGGGACGGCAGGCGGCATCGAGCGTGACACCGTGACTTTTGCCCTGTGCCGGGCACTCGTTGATGAGTTTGTTATCGTCGACGAGGATGAAATCGCCGCGGCCATGCGGGACTACAGCGAGGCTGAAGGGGAGCGTATCGAGGGCGCCGCGGGTGTCGCGATCGCTGCCGCAAAAAGACACACCGCCGGAGGTAGCGGGAACTCGGTCGTCATCGTCTGCGGCGGCAACGTGTCTGATGCGACATGGGCGAGTGTCACAGCAAGCGGAGTGTCCTGAGGCGCATGGGCAGGCAAGGGAATGACGGAACTTGCCCGGGATCAGCTGTTCCAAAATGAACGCCGGGGATCGTTATCTGTCAGGCTCTCGCTGCCCTCATTGCTCGTTCTGGCGGCAGCAGGTGCGGAGACGATGGCCATCATGAATGCCAAAGTCACGGCGTTCGGTGGCGGGCCAGCCGTCGACGGGGAGCGTATTGAGTCAAGCAGCATGCAGGGGTGAACACTATGAGGATCTTGGTTTTTCTACTGGTACTGGCGAGCGCGGCCGCGTGGGCGAGCGATCGTGACGATGACTATTCAGAAGAGCGTGTGCTGGCCGTCGACAGCAACGGCGTCGACGTGCTCGATATCGATGCCGGTGCCGGCAGCCTGAAGATCACGGGCACCGAGGGCCCCGACGACGGTATCGTCGTCCTCGCCGTCGTTCGCGTCGACACAGAGAACGAGGACAAGGCCACCGACTTCATCAGCAAGCGACTGGAGCTGACGCTTGATCGCGACGACGACAAGGTCCGGCTGGTCAGCAAGTTTAACTCCGGTCTCAGCATGTGGGGCCCGAGCGGGCGCATCGACCTCGACGTGAAGGTACCAACGGGCACGGCCATAAACGTCGACGACGGATCCGGCAGTGTGGCCGTAGACGGCGTCGCCGGCGATCTCTTGATCGATGACGGCTCCGGCTCGCTGCGACTGGGTAACGTCGGTAACGTCGAAATCGATGATGGCTCCGGCAGTATCAACGTGTCCAACGTCGCGGGCAGCATCCTGATTGACGACGGCTCCGGCGGCATGACGATCCGGTCGGTCGAAGGCAACGTCACGATCAGCGATGGGTCCGGCGGCGTCACCGTCGATGACGTGCGCGGAGACCTGATCATCGAAGACAAGGGCAGCGGCTCAGTGAACATCTCAAACGTTGATGGCGAGGTCATCCGGAACGATGAGTGAGCGCGTTGGCCGCCGCCTGCCTCTCGGGCTACACTGAAGGTGTTATGAGAACGCTCCCGGTCTGTCTTGTCCTCGCGATCGTCACGCTGACATCGGCAGCGGTGCAAGCCGAAGAAGATTCTCGAGTTGTCCTGGGGCCATCGAATCCCAACCTGTTCGATGGCGCAGCTGCACTTATTGCCGGTGACGCCGAGACCGGTGTGCGGCTCACTCATCTCGGCCTGAGCATGGCGACCAATCGCAGGGAACGGCTCGTGGGCCTGTCCAACCTGTGCGCCGGCTATCTGCTGTTGGAGCAACTGGAGGTCGCTCTCGACTTCTGTAACCAGGCACTCGAAATCAATGATCGACACTGGCGGAGCTACAGTAACCGCGCGCTGATTTACCTGAAACTCAAGCGCTACGACGAAGCCGAGCGGGATCTCGAGAGAGGCCTGACCATCGCGCCTGATTCCGCAAAGCTGAAGACGGTCAGGGCGCAGTTGCTGGACGAGATCGATCCGGTATCGCCGCGCATCACGATTGATGAACGACGCGGCGAGCCCGAGTAATGAGCCTGCGCAGGTTCCTGCTGGTGGTAGTTGGCATCATGTGCATTCCCGCGCCGGGCATGGCGCAGTCCGTCCGCGAGCCCGTCGTCAGCGAAGTGGAACGCGTGCCACTGCACACGGTCGTGCCTGACTACCCCAAGGAAGCGCGCCGAGACCGAATCGAGGGCGAGGTCGAAGTCTGCTTCAACGTCGATCGCAAGGGCCGGCCGATGCGAATAGGCGTGCGACGAAGCACGCATCGCGTTTTCGAGAAGGCCGCCATCAGGGCGGTACGCGCGTCGAGATACACGCCGCTCAAGCGTTCCGAGCCGGTACCGTCGATCAAGACGTGTCGAACGTTCACTTTCTCCCTGGAGAGGGGAGCGTCGGGCGCATAAGGCCTCGACTAGGCCGATACGCTGGCCCGGGCTGATCGAAGCGTGTTGTGCATCAGCATGATGATCGTCATCGGTCCGACACCACCCGGGACCGGTGTTATCGCCAGCGCTTTTTCGCTGGCTTCGCCATAGTTGACGTCACCGACCAGCACTGACTTTTCTTCGCCGTCCACGACGCGCTCAACGCGATTGATACCGACGTCGATAACGACCGCACCGGGTTTGATCCAGTCGCCACCGACCATCTCCGGCCGACCGACGGCAGCGACGACGATGTCGGCCTCACGCACCCGCGCCGCGAGGTCCTTCGTCCGGCTGTGCGTAACGGTGACGGTTGAATTGGCCGCGAGTAGCAAGGCCGCCATCGGCTTACCGACGATGTTGGAGCGGCCGATGATCACGGCTGACAAGCCGGACAGGTCATCACCCAGCTGACGTCTGATCATCAACATGCAGCCGGCAGGTGTGCACGGGATGAATGCATCGTCCGTGTCGCCGGTGCTGAGCTTGCCTACGTTGACGTAGTGGAAACCGTCCACGTCCTTACCGGGATCGATCGACTGCGTGACGGTTTTTTCGTCGAGATGCGACGGCAGCGGTAGCTGGACTAGGATGCCGTGAATGTCGTCGCTTGAGTTCAGCTCGTCGATCAGCGCCAGCAGGGTGCCCTGGTCCGTGTCCGCGGGAAGCGAATGCTGGACGGAGTTGAATCCCAGGCTTTCGGCGCGGCGTTTCTTGTTACGAACGTACACCTGGCTCGCCGGGTCCTCGCCAACGATGACAACGGCGAGACCGGGCTTGATGCCATGTTGTTCGAGCAGCTCACGAGTCTCGTCGGCAATAGTCTCCGACATCTCGGCGGCGAGGGCTTTGCCATCGATTCGTTTGGCGTCTGGCATCGATAAGTCTCGGCGTTTAATGGCCCGGAATGGTACCGTTCGGGTCGCCCAGCGTAAACCAGGATCAACACGCGGTACTCAAGACTATGCATGACGAATGGCTCAATCGATGGCGGGAACGCCGGATCGGCTGGCACGAGCACGAGGGCAACCGCGCGCTCAAGTCGCACTGGACTGCAACCGGCCGGAACGTGCTCGTGCCCCTGTGCGGCAAGTCCCCCGATCTGATGTGGTTGTGCCGGCAGGGCAACACGGTGACCGGCGTGGAGCTGTCGCCGATCGCCGCGATCGAGTTCTTCGAGGATCATGAGCTCCGCGTCACGGAGAAGGACGGCGTCTTCGAGGCGCTCGACGAGCCGCTGCGAATCGTCGTTGGCGATTATTTCGCCTATGACGAGACGGGCTTCGATGCACTCTACGACCGGGCAGCGCTGATTGCATTACCGGCCTCCGTCCGACCGGGCTACGCGGCGCACACACACAAGCTGGTCGATGACGACGCATTCCACTTGCTGGTTACGCTCGAATACGACCAGTCGCGCGCAGCGGGGCCACCGTTCTCCGTTGGCAAAGGTGAGGTTACGGATTACTGGCCCGATCTTCGGCGTGTCGAATCGCGAAACGACATCGAAAACAGTCCACCGAAATTTCGTTCGCTGGATGCGCTTTACGAAGTTGTCTGGCTGGGCGGTGCCTGAGACCGGTCAGATCCCCATCTTCCCCAGGGAATCGATGATCACCCTGGCGATACGCTCGGCGACCGGATGGTTTGCTGCGAATTGCGTCTCCAGCTCCTTGGCCCGCTCCAGCGTTGAGACATGATTGCCCTTGTCCAGGTCGCTGTTTATCTCTTTTAAGAGCTGTCTGACCGCCGGGTCAAGTTCGCCCGCAGCCTGGAGTTCCTGGCGCAGTTCCGCCAGCAATTCCCGTGTCTTCTCGTCACTCACCTGCGTGTCCTCTTTCTCTCAGGATTCAACGTACCCTGGCTCCCACGCTAACGTAACGCCGTCAACCGGGCAAGCCGTTTGCCCTTGCCCAGCCGAAGGTTCAGACTACGCAGGCCGTTGCACGTTTGTGAGCCCCCCTGTTGCGAAATATCCGCGGAATCATTGTCTTTACCGCCTTCTCGGTGAACACGCTGATCTGGTTCACACCGCTGTTTCTGCTGGCGATCGTCAAGCTCCTTATTCCCGTTTCGGCCGTGCGCCGTCCGTTAACCTCAATCCTGATGTGGATCGGCGAGAACTGGATTTCCGTCAACGCGATGATCCTGTCGCCCGTCGGAAGCGGCGGGTGGACAACGAGCTTGAGCGAGCGCGTCAGGGATGACGGCTGGTACCTCGTCATGTCGAACCACCAGACCTGGGTCGACATCGTGGTGCTCCAAACCGCTTTTAATCGACGCATACCGTTCCTGAAGTTCTTCATCAAACAACAGCTGATCTGGTTTCCGCTGCTGGGTATCGCGTGGTGGGCCCTGGATATGCCGTTTATGAAGCGCTACTCGCCGTCCTACCTCGCCAAACACCCGGAGAAAAAGGGTCGCGACCTCGAGGCAACGCGCAAGGCCTGTGAGAAGTTCAAGGACCGGCCAACGTCGGTCATCAACTTCGTCGAAGGAACCCGGTTTACCGCGGAGAAGCGCGACAAGCGGCGCTCGCCGTACCGGAACCTGCTGATACCGCGTGCCGGCGGCGTCGCCGTTGCGCTGGATTCCATGGGACACCTGTTCG
>JASJBE010000138.1 GCA_030066655.1 Woeseiaceae bacterium
ATGTCTAGCGGCAGGCTTTGTGTCTCTTTTCGCGCAGCTTCCTCAGTCGCTCATCGAGCTTGATGCCCTGCGCGGCTGTGTACCCCTGTCGCATCCTCGACTCGATGTTTCGTATCTGTTCTTTGATCGTTTTGCAGCTACCGGTCTTTTCACAGTTGTGTGCGTGGCCGTGTCCGCCAACAAGCAATGCACAGCAGAGTATTAGTATTCGGATCATGTTCTCCTCCCAGGTACTTCGATTGTTGCGCAGCCCGTTTCCGGCAGACAGGTCAGAAACTGCGCCGAAGAGGCCGTTTCTCGTCAGGGTTGTCTATGGCGTCGACTGATCCGTCAGCCGGGTTTCCGCCGATCGAGTCGAGCAGCGCGCGAATCCTGATCCTCGGCAGCCTACCCGGGCAGGCGTCCATCGACGTTCAGCAGTATTACGCGCATCCGAGGAATGCGTTCTGGACCATCATGCGCGGCCTGACGGGCGCCGACGGCGACTACGACGAGCGCTGCCGGCACCTCGCGAGCAGCGGTATCGCGGTATGGGATGTCCTGCAGCAGTCCGTGCGGCCCGGTAGCCTCGATTCGTCGATACGCGTGGATACGGCCAGGCCCAACGATTTCGCGCAGTTTTTCGACAGGCATCGGGCACTGCGGGTCATCGGGTTCAACGGCCGCAAGGCGCAGGATCTGTTCAATCGCCTTGTGGACACCGAGTTGCCTCGCCGGGCCGCAACGGCGTTGCTGCCCTCGACCAGCCCGGCTCATGCGTCGATGACAGCCGAAGCGAAGTTGGAAGTGTGGCGTGGCATACTGAGCCCCTACCTAGAAGGGGGAATGCCATGATCGCTTACACAATGCTCGGTACCAACGACCTCGAAAAAGCGGCCGCGTTCTATGATGCGCTTTTTGCGGAGATGGGCGTCAGTCGCGCGTTCGACTCGGACCGATTCGTCAACTATTCGCGAGGCGACGGTGGCCCGGCATTCGCGATTACCAAACCCTACGACGGCAATCCGGCGACGGTCGGGAACGGCGTTATGATCTCGTTGGGGATGCGCTCGGCCGAGGATGTCGACCGCCTGCACAAGAAAGCGTTGGAACTCGGCGCCACCGATGAGGGGGCACCTGGTCCGCGCGGTCCCCGGTTCTACATCGGCTATTTTCGTGATCTCGACGGCAACAAGCTGAACTTCTTCGCGCTTCTGCCGAAGAGCTGATAGTGCGAGAGCAGATCGTCTGGCCAATGCTTGCGATGGTCGGGCTTACGCTGGCCGTGTGGTTATTCATGTACGCCAAGCGGTTGCACTGGATCTTCTCGAACCGAGTTCCGGCCAATGATCTGAAAACGCCCCGGCAGCGAGATGCGTTGATTCCGGAAGAGGTCAGCTATGCGTCATTTAACTTCCAGAACCTCTTCGAGCTGCCGGTCGTCTTTTATGCGCTCTGTCTGCTGCTCTACGTGACCGGCAACGTCGCAATGACGGACCTGGTGCTTGCCTGGACGTTCGTTGTAGGTCGAGTTATTCACAGTGCCGTTCACACGACGTTTAATGACGTAAGACTCAGGTTCGCGTCTTACCTGCTGTCGGCCGTGGCGCTGTGGGTACTGTTTGGTCGAGCTGTGGTTTACCAGGTCGGTTAAGAGCCGCGCTCGCCCGTGCGCTGGCGTGCAGGTTATTGAGCGCATGATCGAGTAGAGCGACCGCTTTGCTGGATTCTAAGCCGGTTATAGCGCGCCGTCGCCGGTCTCGCCGGTTCGGATGCGATACACCTGCTCCAGCGATGAGATGAAGATCTTGCCGTCACCGACCTTGCCGGTCTTCGCCGCCTCGATGATGAGCTCGACGGTCCTGTCGACCTGGTCATCGGGAACGGCTACTTCGATTTTGGCCTTTGGCAGGAAGTCGACGACATACTCGGCGCCGCGATAGAGCTCGGTGTGGCCGCGCTGCCGCCCGAAGCCCTTGACCTCTGAAACCGTCATGCCATTCACGCCGGCCTCTCCCAGTGCTGTCCTGACATCGTCGAGACGAAATGGCTTTACGATTGCGGTCACGAGTTTCATGTGCGGGCCTGTAATTTGACAGAGTCACTATGCTAGCAATACGCAGCGGCTAAGTGTACAAGTGCGTAACAGGTTTCATAGAGAAAAACGGTGAGCGGAACCAATATCGGCGCGGTCAGCGGGATGGAGTTGTTGTGTCCGTGTTCCGGCGGGTACGGCCATGGCGCTTTGCCCGCCTTGATGCGAGTATCCTGACGAAATGGACGGCAAGATTGGATCTGCAGGCTGGCTGGCCGTGGTCTCGCGCCTCGTATCTGCGACCGAGTTCGAGGACGTCGCGAAGGCGCTGATCGATTCGACAGGCCTTATCGTCGAGAACAGTCACATGGCGTTGCTCGTTATCAGTCACGACGATCCGCCCGCCGTACTCGCGCACAACCTGGCGCCGGCCGACGAACGACACTACCTCGATCGCTACATCGCGGGTCCCTACCTGCTCGATCCGCTGTACCAGCTGGCACTCAAGCCGGACAAACCCAGTCGCGTTCGATACCGTGAGGCGACGCCCGACCGATTTCGCTCCAGTGAGTACTATCGCCAGTATCACGAGCGAACACACCTCGAGGACGAAGTGGACTTCTTCCTCGACGTCGACGGACGCACACTGGTCATGGTGGTCGCGATGCTCGAAGGCAAGTTCAGCCGTGCCGACCTGAAGCGGCTGGCCGATGCGGAGCCGCTGTTGAACGCGGGCATGAAAAAGCTTTGGAGCTGTCAGGACAGAAGCAGCCGCCCCGACGATACCGCTCGCACCATGCACGAGCACCTCACGGCGTGTTTTCGGGATTTCGGCAAGTCGACGCTGACACAGCGGGAACGAGAGATCACACAGCTGCTTCTGCGTGGGCACTCAACGAAGTCAATCGCGCGCGAGCTGAGCATCGCGCCGGGCACGGTGATGGTGCACAAGCGAAACCTGTTCGCAAAGCTCGGCATAACGTCGCAGTACGAACTGTTCTCGAGCTTCATCGACACTCTGTCGGCGACCTGATCGTCAGACCGAAGTGAGCGGTAAAGCTGCGTGATCCTCTGAAGCGTACGGGATTGTCGACACCGGCTTTTTTTGTCAACGCAGTAACGAAGCCAACGCCGGGCCCGGTCGTCATGCGCGTGCAGAACGGTTCATCGGTGGTCATAAGGAAGTTCGATTGTCGACTTGCCGGAAGCTATGGTTCAGCAGCAGCCCGGCATCAGGTTTCTGCGGCAGCACATGAGCGAGGGCATGGTATATTCTGGGCCGGGGATACAGCAGGGGTATTGCGATTCTAGACCTTCTATTCAACTGGGATGATGCACTCCGCTACGGCGTTGACGTGCTTATCTATTTGCTGATGGCACTGACCGGGACGACCTTCTTCGTCATTCGCCTTGTCATAGCTTTGCTATTCGGCGACGGTGGCGGTGAAGTCGACGGGGACATGAGCATCGCTGCGGGCGACGGCGCGTTCAACATGTTCTCACTGCTGTCGATACTCGCTTTCTTCATGGGCGCAGGTTGGATGGGCCTGACGTGCCGGATCGACTGGAACATGTCCAGCATGGCATCGGCGGCGGCGTCTACCGGTTTCGGCTTTGTGCTGATGATGATGGCTTCCGGAATGATGATGGTTGCGCGGAAGCTGAATCGATCGGTCAACTACGATCCGCAAACGGCGGTGGGCCGCACGGCCAGCGTCTACATGAGCATTCCCAAGCGTGGTGACGGTACCGGAAAGATCATCGTCAATGTGTCAGGAAGGCAGAAGACGATGGACGCGATCTCAACCGCCGACCCCATCAAGGAATTTAAAAGCGTCAAGGTACTATCGGTCCGCGATGACGGAATTTTTCTGGTAGAGCCGCTCGAATAATAAGTCCGAAAGGACAACAAACAGAGAGAGTCAAAGATGACAGTGTTGGAAGGGTTTTCCCCCGGGCCATTGATGCTCGTCGTTTCGGTCGTACTGCTGGTCGCGTTTTTCCTCGCGATACTGGTGGCTCAGTACAAACGTTGCCCCTCAAACCGCATCCTCGTCGTTTACGGCAAGGTGGGCGGAAGCCGGGCGGCGCGATGCATACACGGCGGCGGTACTTTTGTTGTTCCTCTCCTGCAGAGCTACGACTACCTGACACTTGAACCGCTGACCATCGACATCGAGCTGCAGAGCGCTCTGTCGAAGAAAAACATCCGCGTCAACGTGCCGTCGACTTTTACGATTGGTGTATCGACC
Organism: Woeseiaceae bacterium; assembly: GCA_030066655.1. GTDB lineage: Bacteria > Pseudomonadota > Gammaproteobacteria > Steroidobacterales > Woeseiaceae > UBA1847. Next base: position 4,267 of record JASJBE010000138.1, read on the forward strand.
GACCCTAATATCATGAACAACGCGGCTGAGCGCCTCCTCGGACTGGACGAGCACGCGATCAACTCTCAGGCAAAGGACATCATTCTCGGTCAGATGCGACTGGTAATCGCAACCCTGTCCATTGAGGAGATCAACCAGGACAGGGAGAAATTCCTCGACCTCGTCAATAAGAACGTCAACTTCGAGCTGAACAAGATCGGGTTGGAGATGATCAACGTCAATATCCGGGATATCACCGATGAGAGCGGGTATATCGAGGCGTTGGGTCAGAAGGCCGCTGCCGAGGCTATCAACAAGGCGAAAATCGAGGTCGCCGCGGCGCAGCGTGAAGGTGCCATCGGTGAGGCTGAGAATTTTCGCCAGCGCGATGTGTCGGTTGCCCAGCAGACTGCGCAGTCGGCAACGGGCACGAAGGCAGCCGAGCGCGACCAGCGTGTGCAAGTCGCGAAACTCGAGGCGCAGGGTGTCGCCGGCGAAGCGGAAGCTGAGAAGGAGCGAGAGATCGCGATCGCAGAGCAAACCGCCTTATCGGAAGAGGGCAAGAAGCGTGCCGAGGCTCAGCAACGCATCAAGGTTGCCACGCTCGAGGCTGCGGCCATTGAGGGCGAGAACAAGAGTAAGGCCAGTATCGCAGACTACGAGGCCACTCTCGAACAACGGCGTGCCGAGGCGAAACGCCTGGGTGATGTTGCGATGGCCGAGGCCAATCGTGACGTTCTCGTTGCCGAGAAGGCCGAGGAGATTGCACGGCTCGAAAAGCTGGAAATCGCGCAGCAGATTGTCCAGCAACAGAAAATCGAAATCGAGGCAGACGCCGAGGCAGAGCGGATTCGTCGAATCGCTGCCGGTGACGCGGATGCGATCCTGGCGAAATACAAGGCAGAGGCAGAGGGTACCCAGGCCGTGCTCGAAGCGAAGTCGCTCGGTTACCAGAAACTGCTCGAGGTCTGTGAGGATCGCAAGGACATTGCGCCGGCGCTGTTGATGATCGAGCAACTGCCGCTGCTGATTGCCGAGCAGGTGAAGGCCATTCAGAACCTCAAGATCGACAAGATCACGGTATGGGACAGCGCCGGAGGCGGCGATTCAGGTGCTGCATCTACGACCGCAGGTTTCCTCAAGGGCATGGTCGGGGCTCTGCCACCGGTGCACGAACTGGCGAAGCAGGCCGGGATTGAACTGCCGGAAGCGCTGGGCAAGATCGAAGAGGTCGCGGCAGATCCCGATGCGGATGCGCTGAAGGACGACAAGGCGTCGAGGCGGAAGCCGGGTATGAGCAAAACGCAGAAACCGGCTGACTGAAACTTGATTCTGCGCCAATGGTCGGACCGTCTTCAGCCTGCCGGATCTGGTGAAACGCGGACAGGCTGATTACCGAAGGAGGCCTATGATCTGCCTGCGAAACCGAATGGCGAGGCGCACTACGAGCATCTGCCGGTTCGTTGCGGTTGTCGTTGTTCTCGCACAAGCGCTCTCTTATTCGGTGCCTGCTGTGGCGGAGGACTCCGCGCGGGATCTGCGTGCGGAGAATTATCAACAGCTTGACGCTGGATTCCAGTCAGCAGATCAGGGACGCTTTGATGAAGCTCTGTCATTGCTCCGAGCAGCCATAGACGAGGAAGCATTCAGCGCTCATTCGGTCGAGGTCCGGCGAGCCACTCTTCACAACGTCGTCTACTGCGCCAAGCAACTCGGCGATTTTGCTGTCGCGATCCCCTATATCGAGATGTCCATCGAGTTGGGTGGCCCGGATACACCGAATTGGTTACGCGAATTGATCCTGGCCGCCGAGATGAGCGAACAGTTCAGGGTCGGGCTGGATGCCGTAAAACGTCTTGCTGCGTATGATCCGGAGGAGCTCAAAACGGTCGATGTTTACAGGCTCTTCAATCTCCATGGCGACCTTATCGGTCGTGACCCCAGTGGCGAGCTCAGGTTCGAGTTTCTACGCACGCTTTACGAGGCTGGTTACGAACCTGCCCATCCATTCTACACGGCCGACGAGTTTTTGATCGACTACGCGACGGTGCTTGCGGACCTTGGAAGGACCGACGATCTCAAAAGCATAGTTCTGTCAATCAGAGATCCGGGAATTCTTGTAAGGATCATCGTTGATCGGCGCTTCGATTTTTTACGGCAAGATCCGGCAGTGGAGGCGTTCCTCGACCTCGAGGCGGCCGCGGAGCGTGAGATCGACCGCCTGAGCACACTCGTCTCGCAGCACCCCGAGTACGCGATCGGTCCGGTTTTTCTGGCCGAGGCACTGTCCGCTGTATGGCGGTTCGAAGAGGCGCTGGAAGTGATTGAACCAGCCGCCTGGAAGATCCGCACTCCGGTGTTGCAGGACGGCTACGTCGACAAGGCATTCGCGAAACCCTGGGTCTTGCAGAAATACTCGGAGACCCTGTGGCGCCTGAAGTACCCCGAGCAATCGGAGGCCATGTACGTCGAGGCAATAGAGCCGCCAAAGGACCTCGATAAGCAGAACATCAGCCAGCTCGTCGATATGCTCGGCAAAGTCCTTTATGCGGGTCATCTGGAACTCGTGCTTGAGATAGCGGACTACATGGATCTGGAGAAGGCCAGCCCGTATAGCCGGATGTGGGTCCATGCGTCGATCGTCTGCGCCAACGTCATGGGTGAGCCGATCAGCGAATACTCCGGCAGCGAGGCCTACCTCTTGCGTTACGAACGCGACAATCCGGCGGCCTTAATCCAGTCTTATCTGTGCAAGAACGACATGGCGAAAGCGGGGCGGTTGATGGTCAAAAGGCTGGAAGACCCGCAGCAGAGGATAAGGGCGTTGCTGTACCTTCAATACACGACCAGCGACTGGGAATCCGAGCGCAAGACTCACACGCATGAGACAACCGACGGACTGTCGCCGGGACACATCATGTGGCATCGCTTCGATGAGTTGCGCGGTCGCGCCGATGTTCAGCAGGCTGTCGGTCGGGTAGGACGTATTCTGGTGATTCCCTTGCACAACTCTTCTTGGCATCGTTGGTAGCCGGTAATTGCGGTGACTTGTTGAGCTCGATGCTTGGTCTACGACTGATCCAAGAGCTCGACAACCGGAAACCGTTCACCAGGACTTGGCGCCAGAAGAATCCAAATGCGCTCACAGACGGTCACAGGATCCTGTCCGGTTG
>JASJBE010000139.1 GCA_030066655.1 Woeseiaceae bacterium
GGCAGCTGGTGGGCCTACTACGAACTCGGCTGGGGCGGCTGGTGGTTCTGGGACCCCGTCGAGAATGCGTCGTTTATGCCGTGGCTCGTCGGCACGGCGCTGATTCATTCACTCGCCGTGACCGAAAAGCGCGGGCTGTTCAAGAGCTGGACCCTGCTGCTGGCAATCGCCGCTTTCTCGCTGAGCCTTCTGGGCACCTTCCTCGTGCGCTCGGGCATCCTGGTGTCTGTCCATGCGTTCGCGACCGATCCGGCCCGTGGATTCTTCATCCTCGCGTTCCTCGGCATCGTCATCGTGAGCGCGCTGACGCTCTATGCGTGGCGTGCGCCGTCGCTGGACTCGCAGGCCGGGTTTAAAGCGAACTCACGAGAGACATTCCTGCTGCTGAATAACGTGTTGCTCGTGATCGCCGCTGCGCTGATCTTTATTGGCACACTCGCACCGCTCGTTGTCGAAGTGTTCGAGGCCGGCAAGATCTCGGTCGGTGCGCCATGGTTCGAGGTGGCCTTCGCTATTCCGATGATCCCGCTCACGTTCCTGATCGGCGTCGGCATGCACACGGCCTGGCGTCATACGCCGGACGGTGTGTTGAGCCGTAAGCTGAAGTGGGCAGCGTTGATCGCCTTGGTCTGCGGCATCTTTGTGCCCGGAATCCTGTACGAACGCTTCGGGCTGATGGTCGGTATCGGTGTCGCGGCGGGCGTCTGGATCATAGCGGCGTCGGTCATTGAACCCTACCGAGCCTGGAGGCGCGCCGAGGGCGCTACCGGTCTGACGCGCGCTGCCTTTGGAATGCACGTTGCGCACTTCGGCGTGGGCATGTTCACGCTGGGCGTGGCGGTCGTTCTCGCGTATTCGATTGAGACCGATCGTTCGTTGAGCCCGGGCGAGTCCATTACCGTGGGCCACTACAGCTACGAGCTCCGCGAGCTCAGAGACGTCGAAGGACCGAACTACTCGGCCATCGAGGGCGTGGTCGAGATTCGTCGTGACGGCCAGTATATCGGCGAAGTGCGGCCGCAGAAGCGTAAGTACCTCGTGCAGACCAGTCCGATGACCGAAGCGGGCATCCTGGCGCTGTGGAACCGCGACCTGTTCGTCGCGCTGGGCGACCCGCTGGGTAACGATGCCTGGAGCGTACGGGTCCAGTACAAGCCGCTGATTCGACTCATCTGGCTGGGTTCGTTCATTATGGCCCTGGGTGGCGCGATAGCCGCGACAGATCGTCGTTATCGAACCCGGGTGCGGTCGAAGGCCAAGGCGCCAGCGGTCGGTTCCGAGGTATCTGCATGAGCCGATTCCTGCTGCCGCTCGCAGCTTTCGTCATTCTGATCCCGATCTTCATGGTCGGGTTGACGAAAGACCCGAGTGAACTGCCGTCTCCCTTTATCGACGAGCTGGCCCCGGACTTCACATTGCCTTCACTCAAGGACCCGGAGAAGACCGTCAGCTCCAGCGACTACGCAGGGCAGTACGCACTGGTAAACGTCTGGGCGACCTGGTGTGTCGGTTGCCGTCAAGAGCACGAGTTTCTGATGGAGCTGTCGCGAAGCCAGAGCGTTCCGATCTACGGCATCAACTGGCGGGACGGGCGCAGCGAAGCCTTGAGGTGGTTGCAGGCGCTGGGCGATCCTTACGTGGCATCCGGGTTCGACCAGGATGGCCGAGTCGGGATCGACTGGGGCGTCTACGGTGCGCCGGAGACTTTTCTCGTTAACGCCGACGGTATCGTGCTGCACAAACACCTGGGACCGTTGGATGCGACCGCTTGGGAGCGTGACTTCGTGCCCAAGATCGGGGGTGGTTCATGAAAAACTCATGGCTGGCCTTGCTGTTGTTTGTCCCCTATATTGCCCTGGCGATCGATACGGACAAGGCGTTCGAAGATCCTGAGATGCAGGCCCGGTATGAGGAGATCACGGCCGAAGTCCGCTGTCTCAAATGCCAGAACCAGTCGATAAAGGATTCCAACGCGTTTCTCGCATCCGACTTGAGGCGCGAGATACGTCGTCTGCTGGAAGAAGGCAAGAGCAACGACGAGATCTACGATTTCCTGGTCGCTCGGTACGGTGAGTTTGCGTTGTATCGGCCGCGCATGTCCGGCAAGACCCTGGTGCTGTGGATCGCACCCGCATTGTTGTTGCTGCTCGGCGGCGGTGTGATTGTGAACATCATTCGACGTCGCATGAACATGCCGATCGAAGACGACCTGCAGGAACCGACTAACACGTGATTCTCTGGATCGTATTTTTCGTCATGGCTCTCGTAGCCGCGGCGTTCGTCGTTCGCCCGATGGTCAGACCCGGCGCCGTGAATCTTGGCGCAGCGGCCGGTGTATTTGTCGTCGGGGCGTCATTCCTGCTGTATCAGGACATCGGCAGCCCTGAACTCAAGTCGCATACGCCCAATGCCGTGCCGGACGTCGTCGACGTGGTGGCGTCGCTCGCTGAGCGCCTCGAGAAGGAGCCCGGTGACGTAGACGGATGGAAGATGCTCGGCCGTTCCTACCTTGCCCTGGGCGAGTTCCAGGAGGCCGCTGATGCGTTCCAGGAGGCCGTCACGCTGGAAGAAGGCAGAGTCGCGCAGACGCTTGTCGATCTCGGCGAATCGAAACTCGCTGCGTCGGGCCAGTCGCTGACCTCGGACATCGTCCAGCTGTTTGAGAATGCGCTCGCGCTGGAGCCCGGCAACGCATCCGCGCTGTTCTGGGGCGGTATTGCATCGGCCAATCGCAGGAACCTCGAGGAAGCGGCTGACCGCTGGGAGAGGCTGCTGTCAACCGGGCCGCCCCCCGAGATCCGGCAACTGATCGAGCAGCGGGTTGCCGAATGGCGCGGTATGGAAGGACCGCCGGCGAGCGCCGCCCCGGTGGCAAGCACCGCGCCGGAGCCTGCGTCGACGCCCGCGCCCGCCCCGGGCGAATTGAGCCTTGCGGTAGATATGCCGGCTGAGATCAAGCAGACGTTGCCGCCGAGCACGGTCGTTTTCATTATCGCGCGCGACCCGGCTCAGCCGGCGCCGCCGATCGCGGTTCAGCGTCGACAGCTCAGCGAGCTCCCGACCACGATCGTCATGACGGATTCGGATGCGATGATCGCGGGCAGGGTAATCAGCACGCTTGAATCCGTCGAGGTCATCGCGCGTGCGTCGCTGTCCGGCCAGCCGTCGGCGAGGAGCGGCGACTGGTTCGGTACCGCCCAGGCGGCGCCGGGAAGCAGCGTCAGCCTGATCCTCAACCAGCAGGTTCCCTAGTTGTCGCGACCCGTCGAAGCGGCGACGATGTGCTTCGCGTGTGGAGTCGATAACCCGATCGGCCTGAAGATCAAATTCGAGTTTGACGGGCAGGCCTGCACTGCGCCCTCCGACTAAAGAATCACGTGGGCTGGGAAGATACCGTGCACGGCGGCATCCTCTACTCCGCGCTCGATGATGTGACGGCGAATGTTCTGTATCGGCAGGGTCGCAAGGCTCACACGGCGCGATGTGAGATTCGCTATCGCGACGCGGTACGTGTTGGACAGACGCTGTCGCTGGAGGGTTGGATCGAGCGAGAGAAGGGTCGGCTGGTTGTGCTCCGGGGTGAGGCAACCCGCGTCGAGGACGGTTGCGTCGTGGCCGACTGCGAAGCGAGTTTCATGCTCGAGAAACAGGCACGGTAACGGAGTCGGTCGACCGGCTGTTAGCATAGGTTTTTTTAACCAGGGCAAACCATGTCGCTCCCAGCATCACTTGAAGGAAAACTCCGGTTACCGCTGATCGGCGCGCCGATGTTCATCGTGTCGCAGCCAGACCTGGTGGCGGCTCAATGCGCTTCCGGTATCGTCGGATCCTTTCCGGCTCTGAACGCAAGGCCGCAGTCTCTGCTTGACGAATGGCTGACGGACATCAAGGCGCGACTGGCAAGTCACGCGGCGAAGTATCCGGACGATCCTGTCGCGCCGTTCGCGGTCAACCAGATCGTGCATGCGAGCAATACGCGACTGACGGAGGACATGGAGACTTGCGTCAAGCACGAGGTTCCGATTGTCATTACCAGCCTCCGGCCACCCGGCGAAGTCGTCGAGGCGGTGCACAGTTATGGGGGGCTGGTCTTTCACGACGTCATTACCATGAGGCACGCGCGTAAGGCGATGGAGCAGGGCGTCGACGGGATCATCGCCGTTTGCTCGGGTGCCGGCGGTCACGCCGGGAGGCTGAGCCCGTTCGCGCTCGTTAAGGAGATACGCAAGGAGTGGGACGGCACGCTCATCCTGTCCGGTGCGATCAGCACGGGCGGCGACATCGTGGCGGCCCGCGCGATGGGCGCCGATCTCGCCTATGCGGGGACGCGTTTCATCGCCACGCGGGAAGCGCATGCCGTCGATGCCTACAAGCAGATGATCGTGGACAGCGCGGCGGACGACATCGTCTACACATCGCTGTTTTCGGGTGTGTATGGCAGCTACCTGAAAGACAGCGTCAGGAAGGTCGGGCTCGACCCGGATCAGCTCCCCGAGGGCGACAAGGCGGCGATGAACTTCGCGGCCGAGTCGAAATCGAAGGCGTGGAAGGACATCTGGAGCGCGGGGCAGGGTGTCGGATCGATCGATGATGTGCCCCGCGTCCGCGAGCTGGTCGAGCGCCTGGAGCGCGAGTATGTCGATACGCTTGCGAGACTGACGGCTTGAAGACCCTGGCCCTCGGTTACCTGTTCGTCGCGGCAGGCGGTGCGCTGGGCGCCGTCGCGCGCTTCGCGCTGAACCTCGCGCTGCAACGCGACACGAATTATCCGTGGGGCACGCTGATGTCCAACCTGTTGGGCTGCCTGGTCATGGGTGTCGTGGCTTACCTGGTGGCCAACAGCCAGTGGTTCAATTCGGCCGGCGTCGTCCCCGATCAGTATCGACTGCTGTTCGCGGTCGGCTTCTGCGGCAGCTTTACGACGCTCTCGTCGCTGGTGCTCGAGATGAACACGATGCTGCAGAAGGGCAGCGTCATGGCCAGCTTCGGCTACTTCGCGGCGACGATGATCGGTTCGTTTATCTGTTTCTACCTGGGCTACGCGGCGACCAAGGGCATCGCCAGCTGATCAGGAACCACCCAGTTCGTTGAGGATTTCGATGATGTCGTGGGCCCAGTCGTCGTGTTCCGGCTTCATCAGCACCGATCGCAGGCAGGTGACCGTTTCCGCTTCGCTCGCATCCAACGGCATTCGGTTGTTTACGAATTGGACAGGCATCTCGATCAGTGCGAGGTGCAGGTTGCGCCTCGCGGCCCGATCGAACAGGCGCTGATTGGCGGCGCTGACGGTCCCGGCATCGTCGCCCGCGACCGAGAAGACGATGATGTCGAGCATTGGATCGTGCAGCACGGTGAATGCTGGATTCGCGTTCAGCGCATCCCGCACCTGGTGCAGGGCCGAAACGCAGCGGTCCAGTGACGACGCGAACTCACCGTCTTCGACAGGAGGCAGCAGTCGGTGGGTGGCCCACAGCGCAACCGCCGACGACCCGGCGCGCGAACACTCGAGGCTGATTTCCCCGAGATGCAGATCGTCCGACGAAAAATACGTGTACGCCGAGTCGTGCTTGTAGTGTTTGACGACCGATGTGTCTTTGAACAGCACGCAGCCGCAGCCATACGGTTGCAGGCCGTGCTTGTGCGGGTCAATAACGATCGAGTCAACCTCGGTCATCGCATCGTAGCGCCGCCTGGTCGTTTCGCTTAAGTTCGACGCGAGTACGAAGTAGCCGCCGTAGGCGGCGTCTGCGTGGATCCTGAATCCGTATTTCGACTGCAGGTCGAGGATCCGGGGCAGCGGATCCACGGCGCCGAGCCCGGTCGTTCCCATCGTGGCGACCACGGTGCCCACGTCGCCCTTTTCGAGTTCGTTTTCGAGAGCCTCCATGTCCATCGCGCCGGTCGCATTTGACGCCACCGCGGCAAACGGAATCTTCAGTACGTCGGAAATCCGGCCGTGCGTGTAGTGCGCCTGGTCCGACGCAAGGACGCGTTGGCCGGGGTGCAGCCGGTCGCTGATCCAGAGCGCCTCGAGATTGGCCATCGTGCCGCCGCCGGTCAGGTGGCCCAGCGGTTCGGACCATCCAAACATCGCAGCGATATCCCGGATGCACTCTTTCTCCATCGCAGAACTGGCCCTGCCTCCGTCCAGCGCGTGGTTATTCGGGTTGATGTACATCGAAAGAGCGTAGGCGATGCGCGCGACGGGATGCGGTGGCTTCAGCATCTGTCCGGCGTAGTAGGGATGCGGGTACGGGTAGTTGTCCTGCATCCGGGCCGCAACGGCTTCGAGCACGGGCCTCAAGCGCTGTGGATCCAGTTCGGGCGCAAAGGCCGGCAGGTCGGTAAAACCCTCCTCGAGGACGTCGAGGGCCTCCTCGAGCATGGCGACTTCTGCATGATTGATCATGGTCTGGGCTCTTTCAAAGACGCACGGAGCATAGCGTATTTGGCGAGACGTCGTGCGCACGATCCCTTACACTCGCGCGATGGATCTGATCGCCCTGGCCGTACCGTTTTTCCTGCTCGCGCTGACGATTGAGCTGCTGCTCGACAGGGCCCGGGGCACGGGCTTTTATCGGCTCAATGACGCGATCAACAGCCTGAATGCAGGCACGCTGAACGTGACAACAGGTTACTTCACGAGGTTCCTGGCCATACTGCTGTGGGGCCTCGTTCTCGAGCACCTGGCGATCGTCGAGATCCCATTGTCGAACTTCGACCTGTCATTGACCGGGCTCGCCTGGTGGGCGCTGGCGATCGTCCTCTGGGATTTCTGCTACTACTGGAATCACCGGCTCGGCCACGAGATCTCGGTGCTCTGGGCGGCACACGCGGTCCATCACCAGAGCGAGGAGTACAACCTGTCCACGGCGCTGCGCCAGACGAGCACCGGGTTCCTGTTCAGCTGGGTGTTCTACGTCCCGCTCTTCGTGCTCGGATTCCCGGTCGAAATACTGGTAACCGCCAATGCGATCAACCTGATCTACCAGTTCTGGGTGCACACGCGTTTCGTCGACAAGCTGGGCGTGCTCGACCGGATACTGGTGACGCCGTCGAATCATCGTGTGCATCACGCGCAGAACGACGCGTACATCGACAAGAATTACGGCGGGATCTTCATTCTGTGGGATCGCCTCTTCGGCACGTTCCAGGAAGAACTCGATGACGAGCCGGTGGTCTTCGGCGTTCGAAAGCCGCTGGCGAGCTGGAATCCGTTCTGGGCGAATGTCCAGGTTTACAGCTACCTCTGGTTCGATGCGTCGCGGACGAAACGTTGGCGCGACAAGCTTTCGATCTGGTTCCGCCGTACCGGTTGGAGGCCGGATGACGTCGAACTCGAGTGGCCGCGAACGCCGTCCGATCTCGAGACCTTCGAAAAGTACGATCCGCCCATTGCGTCGGGCACGCGCGACTACCTGCTGATCCAGTTCCTCGTGCTCGTGCCGGTTGTGCTCGGCATCGGGCTCTTGTTCGCGCGCGACGGGGCCGCGGCCGTGGTGGTTCCATGCCTCTGGCTGTGGAGCCTG
>JASJBE010000031.1 GCA_030066655.1 Woeseiaceae bacterium
CGGTACAACCGTACACCTGATTTCGAATCAGGCCCGTTCGACCACTCCGGCACCTCTCCTTTACTGGTCACAATCTTTTCGCTGTCGCCCTTCGGGCGACTGTACACCTGATTTGATTCGGCTCGCCTTTGGGCGATCCTCACCACGCCCTACCGGGACGGGGCGCCTAAGGCGTCCCAAACGCTGGCGCGTTTGGTCGAATCAGGCCCGTTCGACCACTCCGGCACCTCTCCGTTCGGGTGGGAGTCGGAGTTTACCGGGGATTTCGGCTCGCCAGAAGCCCATTCGTGGATTGCGTGAAAAATTCTCGCGCAACCCGCTAGAATCCGGGGTCAATTCCCAACTCCTGGCAAGGAAAGGACAACAGAAATGAGCAAAGCGATTCGTTTTGGCCTGACTCTGATGATAGCTGCGACACTGGCTTTCTCGATTCCCTCAGCACGCGCAGACGAACACGGCAGCAAGGAGAACAAGGCTGAGAAACCCACAGTCCTGATAACCGGCGCCAACCGCGGCCTCGGACTCGAGTTCGCGAAGCAGTACGCCGCGGACGGCTGGCACGTCATAGGTACCGCCAGGAAGCCCGAACGGGCCGACGATCTCAAAGCGCTCGATGTCGAGGTCGCTCAGCTCGACGTTGCCGACGCCGACAGCATTGCTGCGCTGGCTCAGTCTCTTGAGGGTCGGCCGATCGACATGCTGATTAACAACGCCGGTATCTTCCCTCGCGCCAGCTCAATCAACGAAGTCGACTTCGACGACTACATGCAAACGCTCGTCGTCAACACAGTAGGCCCGGTTCGGGTCACGCGCGCCCTGCTCCCGCATCTCAGGAAGGGCGACAAAAAGACCATCGTAAATATCACGAGCCGCCTGGGCAGTATCGAACTGACCACGTCCGGCGTCTTCTATGGCTATCGTGAGAGCAAAGCCGCCCTCAACATGTTTACGAAGACACTGGCCGTTGAGCTTCAGCCGGAAGGCTTCACTTGCCTGACCGTTCACCCGGGTTGGGTGCAGACGGACATGGGCGGAGCGAACGCCAACCTGACGCCTGAAGAGTCCATTAGTGGCATGCGGGCGACCATCGAGAAGCTGGGGCCTGCTGAGACAGGAACCTACTGGTCCTATGCCGGAGAAGAGGTGCCCTGGTAGCCGACTCGCCTGTCCGGCCAGAACCTGTGAATGATCGGTACCGAGACTGTGCGTCTCGCCTATGATCACTAGCATGGACGCGGCGGCGACAACACGAAATTTCGCGATTGATCATCTGCGGGCAGCTATGATCTGCGTCGTGATGTTCGGGCATGCGCTGCTGCCCTACGTCACAGTTCCGCGTCGCTTCAAAGACCCGGCTACGCACGCGGGTTTCGACATCGTCGCACTGTTTCTCTATACCTTCGCGATGCCGCTGTTCTTTGTGACCGCGGGATACGCGGTCGCCGCGCTGTTTGCCCGCCGTGGAGTACGCGGGGTCTTCCGGAATCGGCTAACGACTATCTTCTACCCGCTGCTGATCGCGTATTTCCTGCTGACGCCGCTAACACGCGCCTCTTATCAGTTTGCTGCAGCAGTCTCGACCAGCGGTTCACTGCAGATGGGTATGGAAGTGCTGCTCGCCGGCGACTGGATTCGGTGGAGCAAGGCCTACCACCTGTGGTTCCTGGTCTCACTGCTGCTGTACACGGCAATGGCAATTGGGCTGCGATATGCGGCAACAGGCGTCGCGGCCGGCCTGTCGCAGCGGATATCCAACTGCAGCCGCGCTTTGTTCCAGCCGGTTGCCGGACCGATCCTGTTGATCCTGGTCGCCTCAGCAACGTTGATACCGGCCTACTCGCTCTACGATGGCGACGCGACGACCTTGCCAATGCAGCTTCATCTGTTCAGCTTTTTCATCGTTGGCTGGTTCCTGCATACCCATCGAGACCGGCTCGACAACATGGCCTCACGGCCGGCCATCTACATCCTCGTTGCGCTTATTTCGCTGCCGGTGGCAGCGTGGTCGATGCGGCTGCGCTGGTTCGAGCCAGACCAGGCAGATTGGTTTATCGGCACGATTGCTGGCATCAGCAGCGCCGGTGTCGTTGTGGGCATGAGCTTCGGGCTGCTCGGCTACTTCCACAGACGCTTTAGCGAACAGCCGTCGCCGATCGGCCAGTACCTGAGCGAGGCGTCGTACTGGATCTTCCTGATTCACCTGCCGCTGCTGATCTTCGTCGGGGGTGCGTTGTCGGCGACAGCCTTACCGGCCATAGTGAAGTACCTGCTGACCGTCGCAATCGTCGTGCCAGCGGTTATGGCAACCTATCATTTCCTTGTTCGCAGCTCGGTACTGGGACGGTTGCTAAAGGGACGGCCGAAGGAAGCCAGGAGCTGACTCAACCTGGAGTTGAGCCTTCGGGGTCATGCGGGTGGCTTCAGCCCCAGCCGATCTCGTCCAGGTGATCGTCGTCGATGCCGAAGTAATGAGCGATCTCGTGGACCAGTGTTTTCTCGATTTCGACCAGCAGTTCATCACCCGACAGCCCGAGCTCGAGGTGTGGCTTCCGGAAGATGTAGATGACGTCGGGCAGCTCGCCGGCGTTGCCCGCCTCCCGCTCCGGTAGTGGAACGCCGACATACAGACCCAGCAAGCCCTGGCCTTCGGGGTCGTGATAGTCGTCCGGTTCGTCAAGAACGATGACGTCTATGTTGTGCAGGGCCTCGTGAACCCAGTCGGGTAGGGCTTCGATGGCATCGTGGACGATCGATTGGAAGGTGTCGTGCTCCATGCGGGAAGTGGACCTCAAGAATGCGTGTTGTGCAAATGACCGCAGCGGCCGGCGTCCGAAAAGCCGTCGTGTTCCTTCGCGCAGGGGTCGCCCACCCTTCCGGCAACGCTGCAGTCAGGTCACCGGTGAAATGACAGTAGTCTCTAAGGAATGAATCCCCCCGACTGCCTGCGCCACAGGTCGGCGTATAGCCCGTCCCCCTGGGCGAGCTCTTCGTGGTTGCCCTCCTCCACGATGCGCCCGGTATCGATGACGACCAGCCGGTCCATAGCCGCGATCGTGGACAGGCGGTGTGCGATGGCAATAACCGTCTTGCCTTCCATGAGTTGCAGCAGATTCTCCTGGATGGCGGCTTCCACTTCCGAATCCAGCGCCGACGTAGCCTCGTCCAGCACCAGTATCGGCGCATCTTTCAGGAACATACGGGCGATGGCGATGCGCTGACGCTGCCCACCGGACAGCTTCACGCCGCGCTCGCCGACATGAGCGTCGTATCCCTTGCGCCCGTGCGCGTCTTCGAGGCCAAGAATGTAATCGTGGGCATTGGCGCGTCGGGCCGCGTTCTCAACCTCCTCGTCGCTTGCTCCTTCGCGGCCGTAGGCGATATTGTCGCGCACCGATCGATGCAAGAGGGACGTGTCCTGGGTCACGACACCGATTTGCCCGCGCAGCGACTCCTGCTGTACTTTCGATATGTCCTGCCCATCGATGAGTATGCGCCCGCCTTCGATGTCGAAAAGGCGCAGCAGAACGTTCATCAGCGTGGTCTTACCGGCGCCGGAGCGGCCAACCAGGCCCACCCTCTCCCCGGGAGCGATGGCCAGGGAAAAGTCTTCGATCACACCCGAACCCTTGCCATAGTGGAAGCTCATGCGATCGAACTCGATTGCGCCCTCCGTTACCTCCAGCGGCGGTGCCGTCGGCACGTCGGTCACTGCCTGCACCTGGGCGATGGTGTTCATGCCGTCGTGGGCGGTGCCGATGGCCTCGAACAGGCTCGACAGTTCCCACATGATCCAGTGCGACATGCCGTGCATGCGCAGCACCAGGCCTACGGCCACCGCGACGCCGCCTACGCTCGTGGCGTCGTTCAGCCAGGAAGCGATAGCCACAAAGCCAACGCCGAACAGCAGCAATGCGTTGAGCACCTCCACGGAAACCTCGATGCGAGTCGCAAGGCGCATCATTCGGTGTACCGTGTCCATGAAGCCCTCCATCGACTCACGGGCATAGCGCTCCTCGCGGCCGGCGTGCGCAAAGAGCTTGACCGTCATGATGTTGGTGTAACTGTCCACGATGCGTCCGGTCATGACCGAGCGCGCATCTGCCTGCTCCTCCGCTACCTTGTTGATCTTTGGAAGGAGCCGGTACAGGACGGCGATGTAGGCCAGCAGCCAGACGGCAAACGGCGCGGCGACCCAGGGGTCGAATGTTGCAACCAACAGCATTGCGCCGAAGAAATAGACGGTGACATAAACCAACACATCGAACATCTTCAGGACTGCCTCGCGCACGCCCAAAGCAGTCTGCATGACCTTGGTAGCAATACGCCCGGCAAACTCGTCCTGGTAAAAGCCAAAGCTCTGCCGCAGCAGGTAGCGATGCGCGTTCCAGCGAATACGCATCGGGTAGTTGCCGAGTATGGTCTGGTGTTGAAGCAGACCGGCAAGCAGCGCCATTAGCGGCAGCGCCACCAGCACGACGGCGGCAATCAGGATCAGCTTGTTGCGTTCGCTCTCCAGGAATGTGGTTTTGTCTGCACTCGAGAGCCAGTCGATGATCTCGCCGAGGAAGCCGAACAGCAGCACTTCGACAGCGGCTACCGCACCCACCAGCAGCGACATCATGAAAATCCACGGCCAGGCGCCGCGCGTATAGTGGCGGCAAAACGCAACCAGCGTGGCCGGTGGCCGCTCGGGCGTCTCGGGCGGAAACGGCGGCAGGAGCTTTTCGAAGAAGGCGAACATTTGGGGGAGTATATCTGGCGGATACGCGCTTTAAAGAGGGGGATTGATTCAGATCGACTTTGGGCGATCTTCACCCCGTACTCTTCGACAGTGCGCAACGACCTGCTACCTCACCGTTCCGATCGCTTAGGGCGCCGTACGGGCGTCCAGAACGCTCGCGCGTTCTGTCGAACAGCGGGTCTCTTCCTCCACCGCTCTTCGGCAGATATGAAAAAGGCCCCGTGAAGGGGCCGTTTTCATATCTGGCGGAGAGGGGGGGATTCGAACCCCCGGTACGGTATCACCGTACACTCGCTTTCCAGGCGAGCACCTTAAACCACTCAGCCACCTCTCCGAATTTGATTGCTTAAATCGTGCTGGGTCTGACGACGTCGCCTTCCTGTAAGTATCGAGGCGGGATATCCAGGCAGGGCTGGCCGGGCTCTCTTGGCGGTGCCGGTGCGGCCTCCGGAATCGGCATTTCGGCCATCTCGTCGAGCTGCGTCAGGTCATCCGGTGCGACCACACGGGGTGATTCCACCGCCTGCTGGTACAACATGGGTTCGTCGCAACTGAGGTCAATCGTGCCGCCGCAACCACTCGCGAACAGCGTCGCCAGGACTGTCAAACCTATCTTTCTCATCCATCTCTCTTAACAATCGATACCGACATGGCGCATCGCGCTTCTGACGTCATCGTGATATTTCTCGTCCAGTTCGGTCAGCGGCAGGCGTATTCCAGGCCCTGCCAGACCCATCTGGCAGAGCGCCCACTTCACCGGAATCGGGTTCGACTCCAGAAACAGCGCCTTGTTCAATGGCTGGAGCCGCTCGTCGAGGGCCTCTGCCTTGTCGGCATCGCCCGCCGCGGCGAGAGAGCATAGTTCGGCAACCTCCCTCGGTGCAACATTCCCGGCGACGGTAACGATGCCGTGGCCTCCGGCGCGAATGAACGGCAGCGTCGTGAAGTCGTCGCCGCTGTAGTAGCGGAAGCTGTCATTGGCAAGTGCCTGGATCTGCTTCAGCCGCTCAATGTCACCGGTCGCCTCCTTGATCCCGAAGATATTCTCGTGCTCGGCGAGGCGCGCGACCGTGTCGGGCAGCATGTCAGCGACGGTCCGACCCGGGACGTTGTACAGCATCAGCGGTTTCGAGACGGCGTCAGCAATCGCCGTGAAATGCCGGAATAGACCTTCCTGGGTCGGCTTGTTGTAATAGGGAACGACCACCAGGAACGACTCGATGCCGGAATCCTGAACGGCTCGCGACAGATTGATGGTCTGCGCCGTCGAATTGGACCCGGTGCCTGCGATTATCGGCAACCGGCCGGCGGCCAGCTCTACCGAACGCTGGATCAGTTCGACGTGCTCGTCTTTCACGAGCGTCGCTGATTCGCCCGTCGTGCCGGCAACAACCAGCCCCTGCGTCCCCCGCTCGACATGGAAATCGATGAGGCGCTTGAGAGCGTCGTAATCGACCCGATTATTGGAGTCGAAGGGGGTGATCAGCGCCACAAGGCTGCCGTTGAACACTATGGGTACTCGCCTAAAATGAGGCGGCGATGTTACTGTTCGCACCTGTTGCTGGCAAGCACGCCAGGCGCGGATTCATTGGCGGGGAAAACCGGCCATAGACCGCGGTACATTACTATAAATTAGTTGAGAAAAATGCCACAACTTATTGTTATTAGTGCAATTGGAAGCGATAAGCCGGGCATCGTCCAATCGATTTCCAAGGCGATCCTGTCCTGCGGCGGAAATATCGAGGAAAGCCGCATGACCACGCTGGGGAGCGAATTCGCTACGTTGATGCTCGTCTCGGGCAACTGGCATACGCTTAACCGCCTTGAATCGGCACTGGACAAGCTGGGCGGCGACGACGGTCTGTCGTTCTCGATCCGGAAGACTGACGAGCGCAGCATCAAGGCGGATCACATCCCCTACGCTGTCGATGTCATCAGCCTCGACCAGCAGGGTATCGTCTACGAGCTGGCCAACTTCTTCTCGGAGCGTGACGTCGAGATTGCCGACGTTGCCACGCGACGCTATGCCGCAGCGCACACTGGCGCGCCCATGTTTGCTGCGCAGATGGCGGTCAATGTGCCCGCCTCTCTTCACGTAGCCCAGCTGCGCGAGGAATTCCTGGAACTGTGCGACCGGATGAACCTGGACGCCATTCTCGAACCCGTTAAAACCTGATCAATGAGGAGCACCCCATGACCGCACCGCGCATGAACCGCGTCGTTGGCGATTTCAAAGCTGCCGCTACCGGCGACAAAACCATCAGCCTGAAGGAGCTGCGCGGCAAGAACGTCGTCATTTACTTCTACCCGAAAGATGCGACGCCGGGCTGCACGCTCGAAGGGCAGGATTTCCGTGACCTCCACCCAAAATTCAAACGAGCCAATACGGTCATCCTCGGCGTGTCGAAGGACACAATCGCTTCCCACGAGAAGTTCAAGGACAAGCAGAACTTCCCGTTCGACCTCCTCTCGGACCCCGACGAGAAGTTGTGCCAGAAGTTTGACGTAATCAAGGAAAAGAACATGTACGGCAAGAAGTACATGGGCATTGAGCGCAGCACCTTCCTGATCGACGCTGACGGCAAACTGCGCGACGAATGGCGCAAAGTAAAAGTCAAAGGCCACGCCGAGGAGGTCCTTGAAGCGGCAAAAGCGCTGAAACAATAAGTTACGGGCGAAAAAGCCTTCGTTGCCGCCTGGACCCGCGATCCACGATAAACTTAAACATCGAGGAACGGACGGCCCCCACACCTGTCCCAATCAGCTGAGAGACACGTCCCCGGAGAACCTGTGGTTACAGATCTTCTACATCGCCTGACCGTTTGCCTGGCAGTAATCTGCCTGGCAGGCAGCGCCGTCGCCCAGGACGACATCCGCCTGCCGGACATGGGTAGCCCGGCCGATGCGGTGTTGTCGAAGAATGACGAGGCGAGGCTTGGCCGGGCCATCATGGCCCAGATCCGCAGGTCGCGGGACGTCGTCGAAGACCCTCTCATCACTGAGTACATCAACAACATCGGCAACCGGATCGCGGCGCATGCGAACAATGGCGATCACGAGTTCACGTTCTTCGTCGTCGATGAGCCGAGCATTAACGCGTTCGCCCTGCCCGGCGGCTACATCGGCGTGCACACGGGGCTGCTTCAAGCGACGCGAAACGAGGATGAATTAGCCGGCGTGCTCGGCCACGAGATTGCGCACGTAACGCAGCGCCACATCGCCCGCGCGATCCACTCGGCACAACGCCAGGGTCTCGTGTCTTCCGCTCTGATGCTGGCAACGATTCTGGCCGGCGTCGCTGGCGCGGACAGTGATGTCATCCAGGCCGGCATGGCGGTGTCCCAGGGATCGGCGGTTCAGCAGCGCATCAACTTCACGCGCAGCAACGAGCACGAGGCTGACCGTATCGGCATTAATGCGCTGGCCGCCGCCGGCTACGACCCGTACGGTATGGCATCCTTTTTCGAGGTCATGTCCCGGCTGCAGCCTGCTGACATGCGCATGCGGGCACCGGAGTTTCTGCGCACGCACCCGGTCACGACGGATCGCATCGCCGAGGCGCGTACGAGAGCGCTGACGTTCCCGCGGATCAATAGCGTGGACTCACCGAGCTACGGCATCGCGCGGGCTCGAGCCAAGGTAAACAGCTTCGAGCGCGCCGAACAGGCCATCGAGTTTTACGAGGCGGAAGATTACCTGCGCCAGACAGACGTCGAACGCTACGGACGCGCCGTCGCCTACCAGCGTGACGGCCGGCATCGCGATGCGCTTAGAATCTTCGAAGACCTGATCGAGCAAGACAAGACGATCATCGCCTACCACATCGGTATGGCGGATTCTCTGCTCGCCCTCGAGCGCTACGATGCCGGCACGCAAGCCTTCGAAGACGCGGTCGCGCTGTTCCCGAGAAACGTCCCGCTCGTGATCGCCTACGGCGAATGGCTGATTCGCCTTGATCGGGCCGATGAGGCCCATGCGATCCTGCTGGACCTGCTGAACAACGTACCCCCGACACCCCAGCAGGTGCGGCTGATTGCGCGCGCCGCCAACGACGCTGGGGAGCAAGCGGAATCCCTGTACTACATGTCGGAGTACCGGCTGATGACGGGCGATCTGCCGGGCGGCATCAGCATGCTCAGGCGAGCCCTGGCGCTGCCGCAATTAAAGGAAATCCAGCGTATTCGCTTCGAGGCGAGGATCGACTTCATTCGCGAGTTCATGACAGAAGAACAGTTAAAGCAGCTGCAGCGCAGCCGACAATCGCGTGGCGTCGCCGCGTCCGCAGCGGATCCGATGGGATGAATCAATGCCGCCTGGTCGCACTCTTATGCGCTACCTGCACCCTCCTCGGCGCCTGCGCCTCGGACGGCGGCAGCAAGGACCCGAAAGACCCCTACGAGAACCTGAACCGTAAGGTCTACACGGTCAACGACGTCGTCGACAGGGCCACGCTGAAGCCGCTGGCGAGGGGCTATCGCGCGGTCCTGCCGCGCTTTGCGCGAACCGGCGTCAGTAATTTCTTCGACAACCTGGTTACACCACGGTCGGCGGTCAACAACGTCCTGCAGGGCAAGCCCTATGCGGGCGGCGAGGATCTCTTTCGATTTATCATCAACAGTACTGTCGGGATCGGCGGATTGATCGACGTCGCCAGCGCAGCGGGCATGCCGGAACACGGTGAGACCTTCCAGGAAACCTTCGCCGTCTGGGGCATTCCGGACGGCCCCTACATTGTCCTGCCGTTCCTGGGACCGCATACGATGTCAGACGTGTTCGCGTTGCCTTTCGATATCTGGGCCGGCCCCTGGTATCACTACGACAACTCGTCAGCGAGGGACAAGCTCAGGGTGCTGAGACTCGTCGACATTCGCTATCGAATCCTGTCGGCTGACGGACTGCTGGAAGACTCGGAAGACCCTTACATCGCCTTACGTGAAGCGTACCTGCAGAACAGGGAATTCCGGATTTACGACGGAGATCCGCCGGAGTCGCAGGAAGACGAGGATCTGTTCAACGAATTCTTCGAGGACGACTAGCGACGAATCGGTGGCATATTCGAGCTGCTAGCTCTCCGTGGCGCCGGGCGCCTGTATAAAACCGGACCAGCGCTCGCCACGGGTCAGCAATACTTCCACTTCGGTTGTCCTCGCGATCGCCAGCACGCGATCCGGCATACCGGTAAAACGAATCTCTCGCACCGTGTGGTTCGCCCATGTTATCCACTCGAGCAGTAACGCGAGCCCGGCCGAGTCCGCCTTCTCGACGCCAGACAGGTCGATCTCGAGACGGGTGTGCGGCTCGAACATGTCTTCACCGTCCCGGAGGATGTTCTCAACGGTCTTGAAGGTCATTTGCCCTTTCAGGACGAAACGGCCCTCACCGGCGTCGTTGAGTTCGTAGTCGGCCACCCTGTCTGCTCTCTAGGTAGCCGGGGACTCGGTCGTCGCGGACTCGAGGCGCTTGATCACGGCTTCGAGACTGGTGCTCCGGATTTCCGAATCCAGCTCTGCCCGGAAGTTGCGAATATAGGACACGCCCTCGATCGTGACGTTGAAGATCAGCCACGCGTCGCCTCGACGCACGAGGTCGTAATTCACCGGCACTTTGGCGCCATCGTCCAGCTGGACGATCGTCTTGACCTGGGTGCGCTTCTTCGAGTCGTCACCGCGATAGGTCAGTACTTCGATGCGATTCTCGTCGAACTCGAGGACGCCCTCTGCGTACCGATGCAGCAGGTTGTTGTAGAACGCAGCGATGAACCGATCCTGCTGCTCTTCGGATGCCGTTCGCCAGTGACGGGCGAGTACGAGCTGGGCCGCGAACTTGCGGTCGAATCTGGGCAACAGGATGTCGTTGATGATGCGGTAGAGCTCCGCCTTATCCTCCGCCAGCGCATCCTTGCGGCCGTTCAGCTCGCTTGATAGCTCCTTAACCGCCCCCTCGATGACGAGATTCGGCGACTGCGCCGACGCCATAGACGTGCCGACCGCAAGCATCGCTACCAGCGCCCAGCTGCAGCGCAAAATTGAGGTTCGTCTATTCACTGTCATCTCCGTCAGAACCGGCGTTCACGAGAAATTTGCCGATCAAATTCTCCAGAACGATAGCGGACTGCGTGAACATTATCTCGCTGCCGTCTTCGAGGTAGAACTCTGAGCCACCCGCTTGCAGGCTGATGTACTGGCTGCCCAGAAGACCGGCCGTCAGGATGCTTGCATCGGAGTCCTCGGGGATCGTGTTGTAACGCGTGTCGATCTCGAGACCCACGATCGCCTCGAGCGACTGGGTGTCGAACTCGATGTTCGTGACACGGCCGATCGTCACGCCCGACATCGCGACCGGAGCGCGCTTCCTGAGGCTGCCGACATTCTCGAACCTGGCCTCGACGCTGTAGGTTTCACTCGTGTTGAAATCGTCGCCGCCGGTCGACTGGGTTGTCAGGAAAAACAGCGCGCCGATTCCCAGTAATGAGAACAGGCCTGTTCCAATCTCTACGCCGCGTGTCTGTTGCATAGCTCCACCTTACAGGTATGTCGCTGTGATCATGAAATCGAAAATAAGCACGGTGATCGCCGTTAGTACGACCGTCCGCGTCGTCGCGCGCCCGACGCCCTCGGCCGTCGGTATCGCACTGTACCCTTCCCAGACAGCGAGCAGGCTCGCCGCCACACCGAACACGATGCTCTTTACAATGCCTTCCCGGATGTCCTCGTCGGTCACGGCCTGCTGCATCTGCTGCCAGAAGGACCCTTCGTCGATGCCAAGCAGACCGACCCCAACAACGTGTGCGCCAAGGATTCCGACACAACTGAAAACCGCTGCCAGTAACGGCATCGAGATCACGCCGCCGAGGAAACGCGGTACGACTACCCTTCGTATGGGGTTGACTGCCATCATTTCCATAGCGGACAGCTGATCGGTGGCCTTCATGAGCCCGATTTCGGACGCGAGTGCCGTGCCGGCGCGCCCCGCAAACAGCAGCGCCGTGATGACCGGCCCCAGTTCCTTGACCAAGGCCAGTGCCGCCACGGCGCCGGTGGAGTCCTCGGCATTGAATCGCTGCAGGTTGGAAAAGCCCTGTAATCCGAGCACGGCGCCAACGAAAAATCCGCAGACCATGATGATGACCAGAGACAGCGCCCCGGCGTTGTGCACCTGCGCAGCAACCAGACCGAAGCGCTTCACCAGCGTCTTCGGCGAATACATGATCAGGCGCAGTGAGAACAGGACAAAAGCACCGAAGTCCTGCAGGAAATCGATTAAGTTGTAATAGAGGTCACGAAACAAGTGATTACTCCGCGTCGCGACCAAGCAGCTGCTCGGCGTAGTCCGGTGCGTCGAAGTGGAACGCAACCGGCCCGTCCGCCATCCCGTACATGAATTGCTTGACGAGATCGGACGTCGTGTTTGACAGCTCCTGTGGGCTGCCCTTCGCTGCGACCTTGCCGTCCGATATCAGGTAGCTGCAGTCCGACACAGTAGAAATCTCCTGCACGTCGTGACTGACGAGGATGCTGGAGATTCCCAGCGCGTCGTTCATCTTGCGCACGAGTCGGACGATGACGCCCATCGAGATAGGGTCAAGGCCGACGAACGGCTCATCGTAAATCAGGATATCCGGGTCCGTGACCATCGCCCGCGCAAGCGCGACGCGACGCGCCATCCCGCCGGACAGCTCCTGCGGCATCATGTCAGCGGCACCTCGGAGTCCAACCGCGTGCAGCTTGGTCAGGACGACATGACGAATCAGTCGGTTCGACAGGTTCGTGTGCTCACGCAGCGGGAAAGCCACGTTCTCGAAGACGGAAATGTCGGTCAGCAACGCGCCGTTCTGGAACAGCATCCCGAAACGCCGGCGAAGCGCGTACAGCTCTTCCTGGTTCAGCTGCCCGATATCGACGCCGTCGATGTAGATATGTCCATGGTCAGGCACCAACTGGCGTGTGATCAGGCGCAGCAGCGTGGTCTTGCCGGTGCCACTGGGGCCCATGATCGCGGTGACCTCACCACGCCTTATGTCGACATTGAGGCCTGTAAAAATCGGGCGGTGCGCGCGCGAATAATGCAGGTCTCGAATCTCGATGATCGTGTCAGACGAAGAACCCATAATGCTCCCGGTAAAACCGCCACTGGCGACGAGCTCTCACAAGCGGCGAAGGATAGCAAATTCGAGCACCGGAACAGCATCCGTTACAAGATGAAATAGCAATTCATAGCATCGGAAGTACCCGGATTTCGGCTTGAAAAAGTGGTACGGCCGCCCAAATAGGACTAAACTAGTCCTGAATCGATATACCCACCCGAGATCACATGCTCCGCATCAGCAAACTCACCGACTACGGGACCGTGGTCCTGGCAAGTCTCGTCGACCGAACGGACGAGGTTTCCAGCGCCGCCGAGATTGCTTCGCGCACGGGCGTCGCACCTCCGACCGTTTCAAAGCTCTTGAAGCTGCTGGCGAAAGCAGAGCTCGTGTCATCAACGCGAGGCGCGAATGGCGGCTACCGACTGACTCGCGCGCCGGAAGACATCAGCGCCGCGGACATCGTCGACGCCCTGGAAGGCCCCGTGTCGATCACAGAGTGCAGTGCTTCGGACAGCCACTGCGCCTACGAAGAGAACTGCGACACGGGCGACGCGTGGCAGCGAATCAACCAGGCGATCAGAGATGCCCTCGACGACGTCTCGCTGAAGGACCTGGCCAAGGGAACATGCACGGCGCCGAAGATGCACTTTGGCGGAACACCGATAACTGTAGAGCGGACCAACTAATGGCAACGGAAAGCGAAGAACTAGAGAGCCTCGTTAACCGACGGTACGAACACGGGTTCGTCACCGACATCGAGATGGATACCCTGCCCCCGGGCCTGAACGAGGACGTTATCCGCGCGATCAGTGCGCGCAAGAACGAACCCGAGTTTATGCTTGAGTGGCGGCTGAAGGCGTACCGCATGTGGCTGCAGATGCGTGAGCCGGAATGGGCGCACGTCCACTACCCGCCGATCGACTTTGATGCGATCTCCTATTTCGCCGCGCCCAAGTCAGACGCGGATCGGCCGAAGAGCCTCGACGAGGTCGACCCGAAGCTGCTCGAAACCTACGACAAACTCGGAATACCGCTGCACGAACGCGCTCGCCTCGCCGGCGTCGCCGTGGATGCCGTCTTCGACAGCGTGTCGGTAGCGACCACGTTCAAAGAGAAGCTGTCAGAGGCCGGCGTGATCTTTTGCTCCTTCTCCGAGGCCGTCGAGAATCATCCCGAGCTCGTCAGGAAATACCTCGGTTCCGTCGTTCCCCAGCGCGACAACTACTACGCTGCGCTCAATTCGGCCGTGTTCAGTGACGGCTCGTTCGTCTACGTTCCCAAAGGCGTTCGCTGCCCGATGGAATTGTCGACCTACTTCCGCATCAACTCCGCCAATACCGGACAGTTCGAACGCACGCTGATCATTGCCGACGAAGGCAGCTACGTCAGCTACCTCGAGGGCTGCACGGCGCCGATGCGCGACGAAAACCAGCTGCACGCCGCGGTCGTCGAGCTGGTGGCGCTGAAGGATGCCGAAATCAAGTACTCGACCGTGCAGAACTGGTACCCGGGCGATGAGGAAGGCAAAGGCGGTATCTACAACTTTGTAACCAAGCGCGGCGACTGCCGTGGCGCCAACTCGAAGATCTCGTGGACCCAGGTCGAGACCGGGTCGGCAATCACGTGGAAATACCCGAGCTGCATCCTGCGTGGCGACAACTCGGTCGGTGAATTCTACTCGGTGGCCGTTGCGAACAACTTCCAGCAGGCAGACACCGGCACGAAGATGATCCACATCGGCAAGAACACGAGCAGCACGATCGTCTCGAAGGGCATCTCGGCCGGCAAGGCGCAGAATGCGTATCGCGGACTCGTCAAGGTCATGCCGCAGGCGGACGGCGCCCGCAATCACACGCAGTGCGACTCGCTGCTGATCGGCAAGGAATGCGGCGCGCACACTTTCCCGTACATGGAAATCAAGAACCAGGGCGCCAAGGTCGAGCACGAAGCAACGACGTCGAAAATCTCGGCCGACCAGTTGTTCTACTGTCGGCAGCGCGGCCTGTCCGAGGAGGACGCCGTGAACATGATCGTCAACGGCTTCTGCAAGGAAGTCTTCAATGAACTACCGATGGAGTTTGCCGTGGAAGCGCAGGCCCTCCTCAACGTCAGCCTCGAAGGCGCGGTTGGCTAAACCAGGAATCCAGAAATGCTAGACATCAAAAACCTCTCCGCCAGCGTAGGCGGCGCCGAAATTCTCCACGACCTGTCGCTGTCCGTTGGCACCGGTGAGGTCCATGCCATCATGGGTCCGAACGGCTCCGGCAAGAGCACGCTCGCCCAGGTGATTGCCGGCAGGGACGACTACGAGGTCACGGGTGGCAGCGTCACGCTGGACGGCGAAGACCTGCTGGACCTCGACCCGGAAGAGCGCGCGCGTGAAGGCGTCTTCCTCGGCTTCCAGTACCCGGTCGAGATTCCCGGCGTCAACAACGCCTACCTGTTGAAAGCCGCCGTCAACGCACAGCGCGCGCACCGCGGGCTCGACGAAATCGATGCTTTCGAATTCTTAAAGCTCGCGAAGGAGAAGATGGCCCTGCTCGGCATGGACCAGAAGTTCCTGAACCGCGGAGTCAACGAAGGCTTTTCCGGCGGTGAGAAGAAGCGCAACGAGATTTTGCAGATGGCGATGCTGGAGCCGCGCCTCGCGATCCTCGACGAGACGGATTCCGGCCTCGACATCGACGCGCTGAAAGCCGTCGCACACGGCGTTAACGCGCTGCGCAGCCCGGAGCGTTCGATCGTCCTGGTCACGCATTACCAGCGGCTGCTCGACTATATTCAGCCGGATCACGTGCACGTCCTCTCGGGCGGCAAGATCGTCCGCTCGGGCGACAAGACGCTCGCGACCGAACTCGAAGAACGCGGTTACGACTGGCTCAAAGAGGCAGCGAACGGATGAGCAACTCGGACAAATTGCGGTCAGCCGCCGAGCAGCTCGGGCCGGACGGCCTGTCTGACCTTCGATCGCGTGCTGCGGAGAACTTCGGCACGACGGGCTTCCCGACGACGCGCATGGAGGACTGGAAATACACGGACCTGTCGATCGCCAGTGACATCAGCGTCGCGGCGCTCGACGACTTTCGCGTCGACCTGCCGCCCTCCTACGAAATACCCGACATCGAGGCGCACTGGCTGATCATTTCCAACGGCAGCCCACAGGTCGGAGGCCTGTCGGCCATCGACGGCGTCGATATCGCACTGCTGTCCGAAGCGGATGTCGACCTCCAGTTCGACCTGCCGCTCGCCGACCTGAACCTCGCACTGCTGTCCGATGGGCTCAAACTGACCGTTAATGCCGGCGTCAACGTTGACAAGCCTGTCGGCTTGTTGTTCTTCGACGATGCCGATACCGACTCGCTTGTGTCGCAGGGGCGCGTCATCATCGATGTGCAGAAGGGTGCCTCGGTGCAAGTCATCGAATTCCATACGACTCGCGGCGACGCAAGAAAATACGCGAATGTGTTCGTCGACCTGAACATCGAAGACAACGCGCGCGTCGACTATGCCCGCTTGCAGGCGCGCGACTTGTCGGCGGTCCAGACGGCTCGCCTGAGCGTCGCTGCCGGGCGCGACGCCACGCTTCGTCACTTCGCGCTCGACACCGGCGGCAAGCTGGTTCGCAACGATCTCGTCATCGATATTGCGAAGACAGGCGCAGACGTTGAGTTCAACGGTCTCTACCTTGCCGACGCGGGCCAGCACGTCGACAACCACACGCGCGTCGATCATCGCGTCGGCCCCGCCCACTCCAAGCAGGAGTACCGCGGCATCATCAAGGGTCGCGCCGTCTGGAACGGCAAGGCGGTCGTGCATGAAGGCGCCGACGGCACCGATGCCCAGCAGGCCAATCACAACCTGCTGATGTCGGAGCGCGCCGAGATCAACGCCAAGCCGGAACTCGAAATCTACGCAGAGGACGTCAAGTGCAGCCACGGGACGACCGTGGGCCAGCTGGACGAGAATGCAGTGTTCTACCTGCGAACGCGGTGTCTCGATGAGGAGCAGGCGCGCCGGCTGATGACGCACGCGTTCGCGATGGGCGTGGCCCATCGTTGCCCAATCGATGCCTGTACGACGTGGGTTGATTCCCACGTCGAGGATGCTTTGAACGCCCTGGTCGCAGAGGATGCGAAGTAATGCTTGCTGAAGAACAGTCAATCTCGACAGCGGATCGACTGCGTGCGGACTTTCCCGCCCTGCATCAGTCCGTCAATGGCCGTCCGTTGGTTTATCTCGACAGCGCCGCATCGGCACAGCAGCCGAGCAGCGTCATCGATGCCGTCGCCCACTACGCACGACACGATCATGCCAACGTTCATCGGGGCGTGCATACCCTGAGCCATCGCGCAACGGATGCCTATGAGGGTGCTCGCGACAAGCTGGCTGGATTCATCAACGCCAACAGCCGTCGTGAGGTCGTGTTCACGAGCGGCACGACCGAGGCGATTAACCTCGTCGCGCAGAGCTTCGTGCGACCGAAAGCCGGCCCCGGCGACAAGATTCTCATCACGCACATGGAGCACCACGCGAACATCGTCCCGTGGC
This sequence comes from Woeseiaceae bacterium, assembly GCA_030066655.1. Classification (GTDB taxonomy): domain Bacteria; phylum Pseudomonadota; class Gammaproteobacteria; order Steroidobacterales; family Woeseiaceae; genus UBA1847. The sequence continues at coordinate 17,376 of JASJBE010000031.1, forward strand.
AGATGGTCTGCGAGCAAACCGGCGCGGAGCTGGTCGTCGCGCCAATCGACGGCAGCGGCACGCTGGATACCGACGCGCTCTATGCGCTGATGGATGAGCGAGTGCTGCTGGTCGGCGTCGTGCACGTCTCGAATGCACTCGGCACAATCAACCCGGTCGAAGACATCATCCGCGAAGCGCACGCAAGGGACATCCCGGTGCTGGTCGACGGTGCGCAGGGCGTGCCGCACAAGACGGTCGACGTGCAGGCGCTTGACTGCGAGTTCTACACGTTCTCAGGGCACAAGATGTTCGGCCCCACCGGCACGGGCGTTCTCTACGGAAAGGAAGCTTTGCTCGAGGCCATGCCTCCTTACCAGGGCGGCGGCGACATGATTCTCGAGGTGAGCTTCGACAAGACGCTCTACAACGAGCTGCCCTACAAATTTGAAGCGGGTACGCCGAATATTTCGGGCTTTGTCGGGCTCGGTGCTGCCGTCGACTACCTGCTCGATGTTGGTCTCGATACCGTCTCTGAGCTCGAGAATGAACTGCTGGAATACATGACCGCGCGTTTGGCGGAATTGGACGGCATCCGGCTGATCGGTACAGCCGACAACAAGGCGAGCGTACAGTCGTTCATCCTCAGCGACATTCATCCGCATGACCTCGGCACGATCCTGGACCACCAGGGTGTAGCGATCCGTACGGGTCACCACTGTGCGATGCCGGTAATGCAGTTTTTCGATGTGCCGGGCACAGCGCGAGCGTCGTTGGCCTTGTACAACAATCGCGACGACGTCGACCAGCTGGTTGCGGCGCTAAAAGTCGCGCAGGAGATGTTTGCCTGATGAGCGGCGCTGGCGACAGCGAGATCAGGGAGCTGTATCGCTCGTTGATTCTCGATCACGCCAGGTCGCCTCGGCATTTCGGCCGCATGGAAGAACCAACGCACACAGCTGATGGCATCAATCCACTGTGCGGTGACAAGCTTGAGGTCTTTATTTCGGTGCAAGACGACACGATCGCCGATGTCAGCTTCGAGGGTAAGGGTTGCGCCATATCACTGGCGTCGGCGTCGATGATGTCGGAACGAATCATCGGACAGTCTGTTAACGATGCGATCAGCGACATAGAACTTGTCAGCCAATCGCTGAGCGGTGAGTCGGCAGAGACGCTGCCGGGCAAGCTCGAAGCGCTCAAAGGTGTGCGCGAGTACCCGTCTCGGGTAAAGTGCGCGACGCTGGCATGGCACGCGTTGCGTGCCGCGATCACCAAAGATCGCGCAGTTGCCACCACGGAGTAGCGCCGGCATGAATGAACGAGAACAACACTGTAGACGTAGACCTATGAAGGGACGCACAAGCTAATGTTTGGTCACATGAATGAGCCCGTGACAATCGCACGAGACGTACGGGCGATCATCATCCCGGCCGGAGAAGAGATCCTGCTGCGCGAGGGAACGACAGGATTTATCACGCAGGCGCTTGGCGGCTCGTTTACCGTCTACGTGGAAGGAAACCTGTTTCGTATCGCCGGCACCGACGCCGATGCATTGGGCAAAGAGGTAACGCCACCGCCGAGCGTACCCGACAACCCGTCCGATGCCGATGTTGAAGAAGTCATCTGGGAGCAGCTTAAGACCTGCTACGACCCGGAGATCCCGATCAACATCGTCGACCTGGGCCTGATCTACCGTTGCGAGGTCACGCCGCTTGGAAACGGGGAACGATCGGTTAGCATCGATATGACGCTGACGGCGCCGGGCTGTGGCATGGGCGATGTCCTCGTGCAGGATGCGCGGGACAAAGTCTCGATTGTTCCGACGGTCTCGGATGTACACGTCGAACTCGTCTTCGATCCTCCTTGGAACCAAGGCATGATGTCTGAGGAAGCGCGACTGCAGACCGGAATGATGTAATCGTGAAAACGCTGACGATATTGCGCCACGCCAAGTCCAGTTGGTCCAACGTGTCCCTGTCCGATGCCGAACGACCGCTCAATCGCCGCGGTGAGCGAGACGCGCCGCGCATGGGCAAGCGCATGGCCGATGCCGGTGTACGCCCTGCCCTGATCGTCAGCAGTCCCGCCGTACGAGCGTGGACGACGGCGCGAATTGTCGCCGAGCAAATCAATTACCCGCTGGAATTTCTCGAGAAGGATGCTTCGCTCTATCTAGCGTCGCTGGAGGGACTGCTCGATGTCATCGTTGCGCAGGACAACTCAGTCAACAGCCTTATGATCGTCGGCCATAACCCGGGCCTGACGTCGCTCGCAAACTTCTTTTCACCAGGACTGACGGACAATCTGCCGACCTGCGGCATCGTCACGGTATCAATGGACACGGACTCCTGGGATCTCTACACGCCACCGAAGGCGTCGCTGGACTACTACGACTACCCGAAGAAACTACCGGGCTTCTAGCCCGAATATCTCACTGATTCGTGGGGTTCGCTCGGTCAGACCGTTGTCTGCTAAACCGGCGAGCGTGCCTCTTTTGCGTGGTATCAGAATCCGTTGATTCGAGATTCTGGCCTGGATGCCCGCTGAGAAACCAGCTCAGTCACCCGCGGCGCAAGGCGCGACCGACCGCTTCGTCCAATCCCGTTTGAATGTTTCCGTTTGAGAATCTGCCACAGTCCGTTGACGGCCAAAAGCGAACGATTGCTGCCGAAGCTAGCTCGCCGTGGGAACGTATGGATGCTCCCAGAGTGGAAAAACCCGAGTCAACGCTGATAAGCCTAACGGGTGCCTCAGTCTTCCGTTTGCGACGGAATCCTTGATGTCATCCAGTGTCATAAGGTGAACACGAATTGCCTCGCCGGCATCCGGCGCAGGAGCCTGCACGGCCTCGACTCCTTCGACTAACCAATGGTGACAGAGATTATTGTGAATCGCTGGGTTCGCCTGTACAGAACCTAGATACCGCCAGCGCCCTTCGCCGAAACCAGTCTCTTCCATCAACTCCCGCTTGGCTGCGCATAGCGAATCCTCACCCGGGTCCACCATACCTGCAACGGGCTCAACCGTAAGCTCGCCGACGCCGAACCGGTATTGCTCTACCATGACTATTCGTCCGGCAGTAGTTACGGCCACCACCGTCACCCAATCTGACGTCTCCAGGACCATTCTCTGGAATTGTTCCGAACTGGTGGGGTGCCGCATTGTATCGAGGCGGACGCGAAACAGTGGCAGTTCCGGCCCCGCCTCGCTTGCCACTCTCTTCCAGCGCAAATCATCGTCATTCATGGTCAACGTCCCGTATCCCGGCTACAGGAAACTCGGTTTCGGCGAAAAAGGCGAGTCGTTGTTCATACCTTTAGCCGAAATCTCATCTGCCAGAACTCGATATGAGAGCCACTTGCTCAATGGCTCAATAGGCTCATGAAGTCGTGCGAGTTCGTCAGCGTCGAAATACCTTGCGGCGTCCGTTTCTCTCATGTCAGGAACCGGGTTGCCTGCAGTATGGCGGCAGAGAAAGAGGATTCCTATCATGCCCAGCCAAGGCTCTGGTAGTTCCTGCAGGCCGACCAGGCCGTCGACTTCGGCGATTATCCCCGACTCCTCTCGAATCTCGCGAACGACTGCATCGGTGGGCGACTCACCTGGCTCAATCGCCCCCCAGGGAATAGTCCATTGCCCCTCCAGACTGTGTCCTGAGCTTTGTCGAACCAGAAGTAAGCCAGTGCCCTTTCGAACTATTCCACCAACGCAAACAACCGTTTCGGACATTAATAAAGATACCGTGGAAGGAAGCCGGGTGACCGCTACGAGTCATGAGCCGTCAGTCTACCTTAAAAGGTCTGGGTAGCAGCAAACAGCCAGTAGCGGCCGGTCCTTACACTTGGCTTCTCAACTTCAGGAATTGTTCGTAGATTTGGTGTACCGCGCTGCCAAAGTCTGACGCACCAGGATTGACGGTCGAGGCGAGGCGTAGCGAGTTCATTCCGAAACTAGGAGACTCCAGAAGAAAGTGGATGTTTCTGGCGTTTGTGCCTCTGATACGCAGGCAGACGTAGTCAGCCTCAAATTTTCGTATCGTCTTGTAGCCAGACTCCTGAAACGATGGCCAGTCCGAAGGCTTTGAGTCTTTGTAGTTATACTCGAGTTCATAGATGCACGCGCCGAGTGCATCGCGTATCGCTCGATCCAACCCACTCTGATCCGAGTACGGTACCGCTACGGCACCTCCAGGTATCTCGGCAATCGGGCCACCGTGATTGAATTTCGCGGCCACGATTGCGCTGTCTTTTTCCGCGTTGCAGCAAACACCGCAGTGTTGAATGAAGTCCGGCATCGATGCTTTCAGTTCAATAGGCAGCTTTTTCTCCGACCGGCTTTTTTGGATCCGGAGCGGTCAGTGTAGCTCAAGTGGAGTTAGTGGCGGGTTGCGGTCAGACGCAGTCGTGGCACTTCTACCGGCGCGGCCCTACGTTTTTCTGAACGCAAGTTTCAAACATCGCTTCCCACACGTGAAAATCTCGGTCCCCGGAAGGAAAAATTGTCGACCGCCGTTCCTCTCCGTCTGCGAATCGGATAACGACGTCTACCCGCTTGTTTGCACGAAAGACACTGCGCAGCTTCGAGGTAGCTTGTTCATCTAACCAGAACGTGTGAATCCAAAACTCAGGGTTCTCTGGAGGATTCAGTTCGAAGTCCCCGATTCTTGCCCACAATACCCGACTGTCAGGTGCCGGTAGCTTGCCGTTTTCTCCATAGATGTATAGCTGAAACCGTACTTTGAACAGTTCCTCCTCCGGGTAGAGGTCGTAGTGCAGCCGCGTTGTTGCGGTGAATCTCACAAAGGCATTATCGTAACCGGTGTTGGCAAACAGACCCCTTTTCGTTGCGTCGCGTCGAAACGGAATGACGTAATCCAGTCTAAGTTCACAATAGGTGTTCCAAACGTTCGTGGACCACCGAATTGACCAGCCCGGCATTGGGTCACTCGACTCGGCCGCTGTGCTGGACAGAATCAAGAGAGCTGCGATCAGTATCGGCGATTTGCCCAGCATATTAGACGCATCGATGACGCGGAAGATGGATTTCCGCTATAGGTCAGAGGCTAAAACTATATCAAATCAGGTGCTGAGTTACGGTTACGGCCACAACCGGTCGTTCATAATTCAAGTGCAGGGACCTTGGAAAGCAACACCCCGCAAGGCTCCGGTTGAGATGTCCTTTAACGTCCGGCAGCGAAGATAGGCGGACTCACCTGACTCGCCGAGAAAGGCCTTGCTCACATCTTCGGAGCAGAAATAATCGTGCTCCTGTTCCGGGTCGCTCTCCACTTCGAGCGCACTAGCGGCAACATCAATCTCCATTAGTTCGCCCGTTTGGCTGACCGCTACGTAGTTTTCTGGGCGTCCGAAAATCAGCCATTCGCCCGAAAAGCCAACAGGCACCTCGTCTACAGGCATCTTCCATTCGCCGACCACTTCGTCGGAGTTCGTGTATTCGAGTACGCGCTCAAGGGAATCTCGTTCCCTCGGCGCGAGGCCGTTCAGGCTAGAGACGCTGCGCCGGATTCTGGGGCCGCACGGACCTTGAAATAACCGCCCCTCCGGGTACTCCTCTTCAGTAGCTGATTCGTCAGCCCAGACCATCACATCGAACGAGGAAGGCGACTGCGATTCGCAGGCGGAAAGACTCAGCAAAACTGCCAGAAAAAGTAGTGAAATCCCGCGCAATCGAATGTCGCCTTCAGGTCAGAAGCAGTCTAACTCGAAACACCTGGGCGACCGGTTCCAGCCGGAAGCAGCCGCGCAATCGGCGTGGGCCCCGTACTGCCAGGTCGTGAACGGTCCTTGACCAATGTGTATGCTGATTGGTGTCCGAGGACCGACACGGCTACTGACCGAACATTGCGTTGAACGCGGCAACCATCTCTTGCTCGGGGACATCTTTGAAGCGCGTTGCAATGATCCAGTGGTGTCCGAACGGATCACGGATGCGTCCGGCACGATCTCCGTAGAATTGATCCGCCAGCGGGTATATCTCCTCGGCGCCCTCGTCGATTGCCCGACGAAGCACTGCGTCGGAGTCGGTGACATGGAGACTGAGAACAACGGATGTCCCGTCGAGGTTCGTGGGGCTGGCAGATCCTATGCTCGGCATTTCATCTGCCAGCATCAAGCGGGTGCCCTCAATCTCGATCTCGGCGTTCATACAAGTGCCATCAGGCGCCACCAGGCGCGCGCGCACCTCTGTCGCGTCAAACACGCGCTCGTACCAAGCGATGGCATTACCGGTATTCGCAACCTGAAGATAAGCCGTAACTCCGCGCATCACGTCCTCTCTGGCTGATTGTCGAGCGACCCTTATGGGTCAGGAGCCGTCAGTCTACCTCAAAACGCCTGGGCGGCTGGTAACGGCCTAGTTTGGTGAAAAACTCGGTTCTGCGAGCGACGCCAAAATTCATGAAGAATTTAATTCGATCCTGTGCGCACCTTTTTGCCTGGATTTGCCGCACTGAGCTGCGCCAGGAGGTGTTTTCACGGGAACTGCACTACCTCCTCGTTTCTACGATACGAAATCGACCATAAATCGCAAATGAAAAATCAACGATTTTCAGAACGGAGTTTTTCAACAGAATAGGCCAGGAGCAGCCACTGAACACATGGATTAGAGTCGCTCAAGCTGGCGTTGGAGGCGTCGGATTTCTCTTGTGCGACCATCGTTTCCTGGCCTAGCCTCCAGCTTCGCGATCTCTTTTTCCAATGTGTGCTTTCTACGCACTTTGCCTAAGTCTTGGTCCACTGTATCCTGAAGTCGTCCCCGAAAATACTCCTCGCGCAAGGCTTTCCATTCCTCAGGTTTGGACTTAGGCGGTACTGGAATCTTGTACCCGATGTTGTAGCACTCCTGCCCGCACTCCGGGCAAAGCACAGCGTCACCAGAATAGGGTTCACGCCGGACGGCGACGTGGCATTTGAAACAGACGAAATTCCTTTTGCTCATGTTTTGCCACCGAGAAATCGAAAGATGATGAATGATCAGAATAGGTAATTATGAGTCATCCAAACTCAAAATACCTGGGTGTCGAGAAACGCCCAGAACCGGTCGGTCAGAAATCAGTCTCCGTCCCTGCAAACGACGGCTAGATCATGGTCTTGCCATGCGATGAACTTGTCGTCGATGCCAAAATTGTCAGACCCCTCAGTTCGAACCAGGTAACCGAAACGCGACCTCTCGCTGAAAAATACTGAGCTAACATCATCAGGAAAACTGACCAATCGAACATCCCTGGATCCATAGTCATGAATCAGGTTGAGACTCGACCAGTCTAGGTCAGCCTTCAGCCAAGCATGGCCAGGCCACTTGCCGCCAGCATAATTGATGCTTGAAGGATCGCCAGTGAATCGCCGGTCACTGATGTTTTGGGACAACCAATCACGCATGATCGCCTGCGCATCGGGCGAGCCAGCGGTTTCAATCAGTTTTTCGCAATACTGTTCTGAATCTGCACACCCCAGCAATGTCGAGATAATCATTGCG
>JASJBE010000140.1 GCA_030066655.1 Woeseiaceae bacterium
CCTGCCAGAGGGTGTCTACGCCGCCTTCAAGAAATGGGACGTCGGCGACATCCTGTTTGCGCGAGGCAAGCTGTTCAAGACGCAGAAAGGCGAACTCACAGTACTGGCCGACGAAGTCAGGCTCGTGACGAAATCGCTGCGGCCGCTGCCGGAGAAGTGGCACGGCCTGTCCGACCAGGAGATCCGGTACCGCCAACGTTACGTCGACCTGATCATGAATGAGGAGAGCCGCGACGTGTTCCGCAAGCGCAGCGCGGTGGTCCAGTACATGCGCTCGTTTCTGGACTCGCAGGATTTTCTCGAGGTTGAGACGCCGATGATGCAGGTGACGCCGGGCGGAGCGATCGCGCGTCCGTTCAAGACGCATCACAACGCGCTTGACATGGAGCTCTACCTGCGTATCGCGCCGGAACTGAACCTGAAGCGGCTCGTCGTCGGTGGCTTCGAGCGTGTCTATGAGATCAATCGCAACTTCCGCAACGAGGGTGTCTCGACGCAGCACAATCCGGAATTCACGATGATGGAGGCCTACCGCGCGTATGCCGACTATGAGGACTGGATGGATTCGACCGAGGCGATGCTCAGGGGCATGTCGAGCGCGGTGCTCGGTACGACAGTCGTCGAGTACCAGGGCGAGTCGTACGATTTCGGCAAGCCGTTTGCGCGCATGACGGTCGAGGAGGCGATACTCAAGCACAACGATGACATCGATGCCGACCAGCTGCGCGACCGGGACTACCTGGTCAGCGTCTGCAAGCGCCTCGACGTGCCCGTGCTCGAGAGCCACGGGGAAGGCAAGCTGCAGATCGAAATCTTCGAGAAGACCTGTGAGGATCAGTTGCGTGAGCCGACCTTTATCACGCAGTACCCAACCGAAGTCTCGCCGCTATCGCGGCAGAACGATGCCGATCCATTCGTGACCGACCGCTTCGAGCTGTTTATCTCCGGTCGCGAGATAGCGAACGGCTTCTCCGAGCTCAACGATCCGGAAGAGCAGGCGGCCAGGTTCCGTGCCCAGGTCGCCAATCGCGAGGCCGGCGACGACGAGGCCATGGCCTTCGATCATGACTACATCCGGGCGTTGGAATACGGCATGCCGCCGACGGCCGGCATCGGCATCGGCATCGACCGCGTCGTTATGTTGTTCACGAACTCACCGTCGATCCGCGATGTGCTGCTGTTCCCGCACATGCGCCCGGAGGTGTTCGACTAGGGCTCAAGCGTCGCGGTCGAGGTAGGGCAGCGGCAGATGTTTCAAGGACGTAGCGTTAAGCTCGAGCCCGGCGGTTGCCGAGTCGACCGGCACGACGGCCAGTAACTCGCCGCTGTTGACGTTGACGACTTCGCCGACATCGCGGCCGTCGAGTTGAATCTTGTCGCCCGGCGCCGCGTCGCTTCCGCTTTCGAACCTCATCAGCCGACGTCGCGTCGCGCCCTTGTAATGCGTCCTCGCGACGACCTCCTGGCCGGTGTAGCAGCCCTTGTCGAGACTGATCGCGTCCAGCAGGTCGAGGTTCAGCATGTGCGGCGTGAACTTCTCCGACTGCGCCGCCGCAATGCTCGCCACGCCGTTGCGGAGATTCTGTGCCTGCCAGGTTTCGAAGCTCTGCACCTCGTCTCCGAAATCGGCGGCAACCGCGTCCCGAGTCGCGAAGTCGACCTTCGCGCGAAAGCGAAACATCGTCAGGCGCTTGACGGTCGACTCTGCGAGGTCTTGTGGCAGCAGCAGCTCGAAACCGTCGTCCAGCTTGCGGATCCGGAAAAGGACGATGACGCGGCCCTTCGGGTTGCACCAGGCGCCGAGCGAGTGTGCTGTCGCCTCCAGCCGGTTGACGTCACAGGTGAGCTGTCCCTGCAGGAAACTGGCAGCATCGTCGCCGGTCACGTCGAGCACGGTCATCGGCCAGCTGTTATTTGTTTGCATGCGTATGAATCTTTTGTCGTCAGTAGCGGCTGTCGGTGAAGTCGTCCAGATCGTCTGGCATACTTCTGTACATGAATAATCAAAACACTCCGAGCGACGCGCCAGAGATCGAGCGCGACCAGCCGACGGCCACGAATGATAGCGCCAACGACGATCCGCCGAAAGAAATTGGTGGTCGACCCGGCCCTGACCCGACCCGTTACGGTGACTGGGAGAAGAACGGCCGTTGTATCGACTTCTGACCTTTGTCTAATTGCCCGGCGTCGAACGATCGAGTGATATTGAGTATTCTTAGCAGGATTCCAGAACAAGCGTCTGAAAAGGACGCGGAGCGAAAAGCAACATGAGCACCACGGAACGGCCGCTTTCACCCCATCTGAGTATCTATCGATGGCCCATCACGATGGCGCTGTCCATCCTGCACCGAGCCTCCGGCATTGGCCTTGCCGTCGGTCTGATCGCGCTCGTCGGCTGGCTCATGAGTATCGCGGCGGGCCCCGAGAGTTACCTGTATTTCAGTTCATTCATGTCGACGATATTCGGGCGCATCCTGCTGATCGCCTGGTCGTTTGCGTTTTTCTATCACCTGTCGAACGGCGTCCGGCACCTGTTCTGGGACGCTGGCTACGGTTTCGAAAAGTCACAGGCCAACGCATCGGCCTGGGTCGCGATTGCCGCCGCGATCATCCTGACGGCGGGGTTCTGGGTGGTGGTCGTATGAGTATCAAGACTCCGTTAGGGCGTGTGCTCGGGCTGGGCTCGGCCAAGGACGGCACTGAACACTGGTGGTCTCAGCGCGTGACCGCGGTCTCCAACCTGCTCCTGGGCCTCTGGTTCGCGTTCGCGATGACCCGGATGCCGGGCTTCGAATACCTCGACGTCATGCAGTTCCTCGCTGCGCCCTGGAACGGTGTGCTGATGTCGCTCTTGTGTGCGTCGCTGGCCTACCATTCCTACCTCGGCGTCCAGGTCGTGCTCGAAGACTATGTGCATACGCCGGCGGTCAAGGTAACGGCGCTTATGGCCTCACGCTTCGCGCACCTGCTCATTGCGTTCGCCTCAATCTATGCAATCTTAAGGATCGGCCTCGTTTCATGAGTGACTACGAATTTATCGACCACAGTTACGACATCGTCGTGATTGGCGCCGGCGGCGCCGGACTCCGTGCAACCTTCGGCCTGGCGGAAGCCGGTTTTGACACGGCCTGCATCACCAAGGTCTTCCCGACACGTAGCCACACGGTCGCAGCGCAGGGCGGCATCAGCGCCGCGCTCGGCAACATGGGCGACGACGACTGGCGCTGGCACATGTACGACACGATCAAGGGATCGGACTGGCTCGGCGACCAGGACGCGATTGAGTACATGTGTAAGGAGGCGCCGGACGCCGTCATCGAGCTGGAGCACTACGGCGTGCCGTTCTCTCGTACCGAGGACGGGCGCATCTACCAGCGGCCTTTCGGCGGCATGACGACGCACTTCGGTGAGGGCACTGCACAGCGGACCTGTGCCGCCGCAGACCGAACCGGTCACGCGATGCTGCACACGCTTTACCAGCAGTCGCTGAAGCACGACGCCGAGTTTTTCATTGAGTACTTCGCGATCGACCTGATCATGGAGAACGGAGAATGCCGCGGTGTTGTCGCGATCGAGATGGCGACGGGCCGGCTGCATCGTTTCCAGGCGCACAAAGTGATCCTCGCAACCGGCGGCTATGGCAGAGCGTACTTTTCCTGTACGTCGGCGCACACGTGCACCGGCGATGGCAGCGGCATGATCCTCCGCGCCGGGCTGCCCGTGCAGGATATGGAGTTCGTGCAGTTCCACCCGACCGGCATCTACGGCGCCGGCTGCCTGATCACCGAGGGTGTGCGAGGCGAGGGCGGCTACCTGACAAACTCGGAGAACGAGCGCTTCATGGAGCGCTACGCGCCCAACGCCAAGGACCTCGCGTCGCGCGATGTCGTGAGCCGATCGATGACGATCGAGATACGCGAGGGCCGCGGTGTCGGCAACGACGCTGACCACATTCACCTGCACCTCGAGCACCTCGGTCCGGAGGTGATCAACGAGCGGTTGCCGGGCATTGCCGAGACGGCCAAGGTGTTCTCAGGCGTCGACGTTACGAAAGAGCCGATCCCGGTGCTGCCGACGGTGCACTACAACATGGGCGGCATCCCGGCGATCTACACCGGCGAAATCGTCACGCTGAAAGACGGCGATCCCGAATCCATCGTGCCGGGTCTGATGGCCGTCGGCGAGGCGGCGTGCGTGTCTGTTCACGGCGCGAACAGGCTCGGATCCAATTCACTGCTCGATCTCGTCGTGTTCGGTCGCGCCGCGGCCCATCACGTGAAGACGACGATGACGCCGGGCGAGAGACACCGGGCGCTGCCGGCTGATGCCGGGCAGAACAGCGTCGAAAAGATCGACAAGCTGCGCCATGCCAAAGGCAGTCGACCGACGTCCGAGATCCGACTCGAGATGCAGCGCATCATGCAAAACAACGCGGCCGTGTTCCGCACCGGCGAGTCGCTGGCGGAGGGCGTCGAGTTGCTCAAAGACACGTTCGCGTCGTTCAGCGACGTGCGCGTCGAGGATCGGTCGATGATCTGGAATACCGACCTGATCGAAACGATAGAACTCGAAAACCTGCTGCTGAATGCGATGGCGACGATTCAGTCAGCGGCCAACCGGAAGGAGAGTCGCGGTGCGCAGGCTCGTGAGGACTATCCTGACCGGGACGACGAGAACTGGATGAAGCACACGTTGTCGTGGGTCAGCGAAAACGGCGAGGTGTGTTTCGATTACCGGCCGGTGCATCTCGACACATTGACCGACGAGGTCGAGGCCGTCCCGCCCAAGGCCCGAGTTTACTAGGAGCGTATGCGTGGCTGAGTTCAGACTACCCCCGAATTCAAGGATCAAGAAGGGCAAGCACTTTGCCGCGGCGAACGGGTCGGACAACGTTCGGCAGTTCGCTGTCTACCGATACGACCCGGACAGCAAGGACAATCCGCGCGTCGATACGTATGAGATCGACATGAACAGCTGCGGTCCGATGGTCCTGGACGCGCTGATCAAGATCAAGAACGAAATCGACCCGACGCTGACCTTTCGCCGTTCCTGCCGTGAGGGCATCTGCGGCAGCTGCGCAATGAACATTGATGGCGGCAACACGCTGGCCTGCCTGAAGTCAGTCGACGAGGTGCGCGGCGACGTCAAGATCTACCCGCTGCCGCATATGCCCGTCGTCAAGGACCTCGTACCGGACCTGACCAACTTCTACGCGCAGTACGCATCCATCAAGCCGTGGTTGCAGACGCGCACGCCACCGCCGCCCGATCGCGAGCGTTTGCAGAGCAAGGCGGACCAGGAGCTCATCGACGAGCCATCCGCCTGCATCCTGTGCGCGTGTTGCTCGACGAGCTGCCCGTCCTACTGGTGGAACAGCGATCGCTACCTCGGCCCGGCGGCGCTGCTCGCGTCCTATCGCTGGCTGGTGGACAGCCGCGATGAGGCGACCGGCGAACGCCTGGACGACCTCGAGGACCCGTTCCGTCTGTACCGCTGTCACACGATCATGAACTGCACGCAGACCTGCCCGAAGGGACTGAACCCGGCCAAGGCCATCGCCGAGACGAAAAAAATGATGGCGGAGCGACGTCACTAGACGCTGCTCGTTCGATAAGCCGTGATCAGTCTCGGTAGCGATACAAGCTGGTGACCAACGGACATCTCAGGTGGCAGTGCAGACGCGGCATGAAGGAGCTGGATCAGCTGCTCGTTCGCTATCTCGAGACGTACTACGATCCATCCTCCGCTGAAGAAAAGTCGGCATTCGAGGCGTTTTTAACGCTGTCTGATCCGGAGCTGATCGCGTACCTGTTGAAAGGTGAGAGATCAGACAGCGACGTCACAAACGAGATCATCGACAGGATTCTCGGCCGACATTAGTCCGGACCCGCACTGCGCCGGCATAGTCTTCATAATCGCCGCGGCGTCAGGCTTAGGTGGTGGTCTGCTGCTTCTCCACACCCGCCTGGACTGGCTCATCGAGCTGCCGCTCGCGATGGCCTTCGTCACTGGTAGCGCCATCGAATGGCGTCGTTTCCATCGCAGGCTGTCAGGCGTCACGCATTTGCGCGTGTATGCGAACGGTGATGTGCGCGTGCACCGCCATAGTGAGTGGTACCTGGGCCAAGTGGCTGCGGGCAGCGTGATCCTGCGCCGGCTTGCCTGGGTCCGGGTAGCGGGCGGTGCGGGCGCTCGCGTGGACTGCCTGTGCCTCGAACGCTCTATGCCGCGAGAGAGCTGGCGGCGCTTCAGGCTTGTATCTCGGCACATTGGAGCCATAAATTGAAGCTGATACGATGATTTTCTGTAGTCCCTGACGGCCCGAAGTGTGGCCTGGTTCACGCCGTTGAAAAAAGCCTCGCGATCCGCCGAACTTTTGCTGACACCCCCGGTCTATCGGGGGTATGACTACCTCTGCAGCTGTGGTTTCGAAGGTCAATTGCATGTCGACTGAATCGACTGATGCGCAATTGGTCAAGCGCGTACAGAATGGCGAGAAGGGCGCTTTCGACCTGCTGGTACTGAAATACCAGCACAAGATCGTCAACCTGGTCATGCGCTACGTCCGGGATCCGGAACAGGCGCTCGATATCACGCAGGAGGCGTTCGTCAAAGCCTATCGCGCGCTGCCGCGCTTCCGTGGCGACAGTGCCTTCTATACCTGGCTGTATCGCATCGCTGTCAACACGGCCAAGAACTACCTGGCGTCGCAGCGGCGCCGGCCGATGGACGTAGAGCTCGATCTGCAGGACCCGGATCAATACGATCTGCATGCAAAGCTCAAGGAGACGGATACGCCGGAGGGGGTAACCCTCAGCAACGAATTAAGGGAGACGGTCGAGAAAGCGATCGCCGGTCTTCCGGAAGATCTCAGGACGGCAATCATCCTTCGTGAGATCGATGGCATGAGCTATGAGGAAATAGCACAAACGATGGAGTGTCCGGTCGGTACCGTTCGCTCCAGGATCTTCAGGGCGCGCGACGCTATCAGTAAGAAAGTCGGCTCCCTGGTACGGTAATATCGGAAAAGTTATGAACGACCAAATCAAGATGCAGCTCTCAGCGTTCGTCGACGGCGAACTGTCGGATGCTGAATCGGAGCTGCTGGTACGGCGGATCAGCCGAGATGCTGAGCTACGTAACCAGATCGCGGAGTACCAGGCCATCGGCCGTGTGATGCGAGGCGAGTACTCGGTTCGGCTGGATGGCCTGCTCGAGCGGGTGAACGACAGCTTGCAGAGCGAGACGCCTGTCCACGCGCCGGTCGTGTCACGCCAGTCAGCCATGTTCCGACCGCTGGTCGGCGTCGCGTCGGCGGCGGCCGTCGCACTGGTCGCGCTGGTTGGGTTCGGACAGTTGTCCGACGTTGACGCGCCGGTAACGGCGGCCGACCAGTACACGGTGCCTTCCCCTGAACTGCTGGACTACCATGCGCGCCACGGCGAGTTGGCGACAGGGCTCAATAACCGGCTGGTCACCCTGCAG
>JASJBE010000032.1 GCA_030066655.1 Woeseiaceae bacterium
GACGAGAATGCCGCGGCGGCGCTCTGCTACACGTCCGGAACGACCGGCGATCCGAAGGGCATTCTGTACAGTCACCGCTCGACGATCCTGCACGCATACGCGAGCGTCGCACCGGATGCGATGGGACTTTCTAGCAGCGACATTCTCCTGCCGGTCGTACCGCTCTTCCACGTGAACGCCTGGGGCATCCCGTACTCGGCCTTCATGGTCGGCGCCAAGCTGGTCCTGCCGGGGCCGAAGATGGGCGACGGTGAGGCGCTCTACCAGTTGATGGACAGCGAAGACGTCACGATGGCGTTGGGCGTGCCGACGGTCTGGCTCGCGCTGCTGCAGTACACCGAACAGGCGGGTAAGCGGCTGGACAAGCTGGAACGCACCCTCGTGGGCGGCGCGGCGGTGCCTCGTTCGATGATCGAGGCGTTCCAGAAGAAGCACGACGTGGAGCTGCGCCAGGGCTGGGGCATGACCGAGATGAGCCCGCTAGGCACGGTCAACGCGCCCAAGGCGGGCCTCGAGGGACTCAGCGAGGACGAGCGCCTGGACCTTGCGACCAAGGCCGGGCGCGGGATCTACGGTGTCGAGATGCGCATCGTCAATGATGACGGTGAAGCGCAGCCCTGGGACGGTGTCGCCTACGGCGCGCTGCAGGTCAGGGGGCCGTGGGTCTGCAGTGACTACTTCAAGCTCGAGGGCAGCGCCGGCTCGCATACCGACGACGGCTGGTTCGAGACGGGTGATGTCGCGACCATCGACCCCGAGGGTTACATGGCGATCACCGACCGGACCAAGGACGTCATCAAATCCGGCGGCGAATGGGTGAGCTCGATCGATCTCGAGAACTGCGCCATGGGTCATCCGGGCGTTGCTGAGGCCGCCGTCATCGGCGTCGCCCATGAGAAATGGACGGAGCGGCCCCTGCTGATCGTCGTACCGAAAGAGGAGGGCGGTATCGACAAGGACAACATGCTCGAATGGTTCGATGGCAAGGTCGCGAGCTGGTGGAAACCCGACGACGTCGTCTTCGTGTCCGAGTTGCCGCATACGGCAACGGGCAAGGTCAAGAAGATTGAATTGCGCAAGCAATTCGCTGACTATGAACTCCCGACCTCCTGAGACTTACTGATGGCACAACCCCTGCGACTGTATGGCCTCAAAGCCGTCGTCACCGCGGCCGGCTCCGGCATCGGTGAGGCGATATGCCGCACCCTGGTCAAGCACGGCGCAGAAGTCATTGCGCTGGACAGCTCGAACAGCGGAGTCGACCGGCTGTTCGCTCGCGTCAAAGGCGTAACGGGCATCGCCGCAAACACGCGTGATGCCCGGGTTGTACCCGGTCTCATCGAAGATGCCGCCAAGAAACTCGGCGGCATCGACATCCTCGTTAACGAGTTCTCGCCGTTACCGGAGTCGCCCATCGAGTCGACCAACGACGAGTACCAGCGGCTGATCGACACGCGGGCCGAATTGACGCTGGCCAGTTGCCGCGCCGCGCTGTCGCACCTGAAGAACAGTCCGGCCGGGCGAATCATCAATATCGGTTTCTTACGGAGCGTGTTCGCCGTGTCCGCCGCCAGCGCCTGCAATCGCGCCGAGCAGAATCTCGCGTCCATCACACGCGCACTGGCCGTCGAGATCGGTGATTCGGGGATCAACGCAAACTACATCCAGCCCGGCGCGATCATGACGCCTGCCAGCCGCGACGTGTTCAGAAAGCACAAGGAACTGAGGGATTTCTGCATTCGCCGCTCCGCCGCCAATCGAATCGGCGAGCCGGTCGATATTGCGAAAGTGGCCCTGTTCCTGGCGAGCGATGACTCAGTGTACGTGAGCGGCGCCGGTATCGTCGTCGATGGCGGACGCGTCGAGGGCTGAGATTGCATCCGGTACTCGATGACCTGATCAGTCTTCTGCATCTCGAGCGGATTGAAGACAACATCTTCCGCGGCGACAGCCGGGATATCGGCAGCGCGCAGGTTTTCGGCGGGCAGGTGCTGGGCCAGGCGCTGTCAGCGGCGCAGCACACGGTCGAAGATCGCGTTGCTCATTCGTTGCACGCCTATTTCCTGCGCCGTGGCGATATGGATGCGCCGATCATCTACGAAGTGGATCGCGCCCGTGACGGCGGCAGTTTCTCGATGCGCCGCGTCGTCGCGATCCAGCACGGACGGCCTATCTTCAACCTGTCTGCGTCGTTCCAGGTCGTCGAGCAGGGACTGGACCACCAGGCGGACATGCCCGACGTCCCGCGCCCCGAAGGACTAGCCAATTCGGTCGAGGTCGCCAAGGCCGTGCTCGACAAGATCCCGATGAAGATGCGGCGCTACCTGACGGCGGATCGACCGTTCGAGTTCCGGCCGGTTAATCCGATGAATTTCACGGATCCGGAGAAGCTGCCTCCGCTTCGGCATGTCTGGGTCCGCGCGGTGTCCCCGATCCCGGACGTCGACGTATTGCACCAGAACCTGCTGGCCTACGTGTCCGATTATGAACTGCTCGGCACGTCGACGATGCCGCACGGCCTGAGCTTCGCTCGCGGCAACGTCATCATGGCGAGCCTCGATCACGCGCTCTGGTTCCACCGTCCGGTGCGCGTCGATCAGTGGCTGCTCTACGCAATGGACAGCCCGAACATGTCCGGCGCGCGCGGTTACGCGCGAGGCCAGTTCTTTACGGAGGACGGCGTGCTCGTCGCTTCGACATCACAGGAGGGGCTGGTTCGCGTCGTTGACGAGGATCGTTCCGGGAACCGCTCCGATCCCCGGCTGCAAGTCTAGGTTACCCCGCAAAGTCGCTGAGACGGTCGGGCTAGCGGCCGCCGAGCTCGTTCCGATAGCGTTCGGCGTTCCTGACGTAGGCGGCAGCGCTCTTGCCGATCATCGCGACTTCGTCGTCGCTGAGTACGCGCGCAACCGTTGCCGGTGAACCGAGGATCAGCGAGTTGTCGGGGAATTCCTTGTTCTCGGTGACCAGTGACTGGGCGCCGACCACGCAGTTTTTGCCGATCCTGGCGCCGTTCAGGATGACGCTGTTGATACCGATCAGGCTGTTGTCGCCGATCGTGCAACCGTGCAGCATCACCTTGTGGCCGATCGTCACGCCGTCGCCGACCGTGAGGGGAAAGCCGGGGTCAACATGCAGGATCGCGCCGTCCTGCACGTTGCTGCGCTCGCCTATCGTGATCCGGTCGTTGTCGCCGCGAAGCACCGCCTGGAACCAGACACTGCTCTCGTCTTTAAGGCAGACGTCGCCAATGACGTCGGCCGAGTCAGCAACAAAGTGAGTATCGCCCTCGAGGACCGGCCGGCGGTCGCCAAGGTCTGAGATCACTTAGCCTTGCCTTGCGCCGCGACCGCGGCCGCCGCTTTCGCCGCGGCCTCCGGGTCGCCGAGGTATTCCCTAGAGATCGGCTTGAGGTCATTGTCGAGGACGTATTCCATCGGGATACCGGTCGGAATGTTAAAGCCGGTGATCTCGTCGTCGGACATCCCGTCGAGCATCTTGACCAGGGCGCGCAGGCTGTTGCCGTGCGCGGCGACCAGTACATTCTTACCGGCCTTGAGGTCGGGCTCGATTCGTTCTTCCCAACACGGCCGAACGCGATCGAGCGTAATCGCCAGTGACTCGGTTCCGGGCAGGTTGTCGATCCCTGAGTAGCGGAGATCGTGCGACGGGTGCCGCTCGTCATCGGCCTCGAGCGGTGGCGGCGGTATGTCGTAGCTGCGGCGCCAGATATGCACCTGCTCATCACCGTACTTGGCTGCCGTCTCCGCCTTGTTCAGTCCCTGCAGCGCGCCGTAATGCCGTTCATTGAGTCGCCAGTCGCGGATGACGGGCAGCCACATACGGTCCATGACGTCGAGGCTCAGCCACAGTGTCCGGATCGCACGCTTGAGCACGGACGTGTAAGCGATGTCGAATTCATACGGCAGATCCGCCATCAACTTGCCGGCCTCGCGCGCCTCGGCAACGCCTTTTTCAGTCAGATCCACGTCTGTCCACCCGGTGAACAGATTCTTCAGGTTCCAGTCACTCTGTCCGTGCCGACAGAGAACGAGCTTGCCCGCCATGATGCTTTCCTTCTGGTTGGTGTGTGTCAGTCGTCGATGAGTTCGCGCAGTTCCTGAGCCGCGACGGACAGCGAGGAGAAGTCCACGACATTCCGCAGCCGCATCTCGTCAAGCATACCCTTGAATCGCTCGACTTTGTCGGCTCGTTTGTTCAGGTAGATCTCCACGAGTTCCGTCATGTCCTTCTTGCTGCGACTCTTCAGAAGCTTCGCTGCGAGATCGCGCCGGATTCGATAGAAGTCATCTCGCAGGTTGCTCCGGGCCGCGGCCTGCCATCGACCCTTCACCTCGAGGTGTTCTGCGCCTTCATGCAGCCAGAACAGGCCGAGGTTCTCGTTGAACGCCGAATACACGCGTGCCGCCTCGAGCGTGCTGCGCTTGTAGGTCGCCGCGAGGTCTGCGATGTCGAGCGCCGCACGGGTCAGCAGCAGCTTTGCCATGCGATCGGCCAGCTTGTCCGGCACGCCCATGGCGATGTAGTCGGCGACCGCGCGGGTGTGCCTGTCCTTTGCCGCAGTCGACACCACCGCGCTGGTCTTCGTGTACACCGTCGTCATGCCACCCTTGAGGCGCTCGACCAGGGGCGCGATCTGTATCGCGTCGCCGAAGTTCTCAATCAGCCAGTAGCAGGCATGCCGCTGCACGCGGGCGACCTCGAACATCATCGCCATCTGCGCCGACGCGGGAATCTCGTAGTCCAGCGACTCGATCGTCCGGTTCAACTGCCCCGTCTTCATGATCTGCCGGGCGATCGTGTAGGCGCGGGCTATGGTGACGACGTCCGCGCCCGTGTCGAGCTGGACGCGGCGGACAAACGCGGGACCCATACGATTGACGATGTCGTTCGCAATCAGCGTGGCGAGAATCTGCGGGCTCAGGCGGTGATACGGAATCAGATCCGCATAGCGCCGTCGCAGCACCTCGGGAAAGTAGCGCATCGGGTGGACAACGAGAAAGTCTTCGAGAGACTCCTTCGAACTCATCAGGCCGTTGTACAGGTCGATCTTCGCGTAGCTCAGGATTACGGACAGTTCCGGTCGCGTGATGCCCTGCTTGCGCGCCTTTCGATCTTCGATCTCGACATCGTCGGGCAGGAATTCCAGCTCGCGATCGAGCAGGCCCGTCTTCTCCAGGCTGGTGATCACGCGTGCGGTTTCGTCGATCCTTTCCAGCGACAGAATCTCGGACATGCTGATCGCCTGCGTCTGCAGGTAGTTACTGCGCAGGACCAGTGCTGCAACGTCGTCGGTCATCGAGGCAAGCAGCTCATCGCGTCGGCGTCGCGTCATGCCTTTTGCCTTCGTGACGTCGCTTAGGAGGATCTTGATGTTCACCTCGCGGTCTGAGCTGTCGACGCCGGCCGAATTGTCGATGAAGTCCGTGTTGATCCTGCCGCCGGCCAGGCTGTACTCGATGCGTGCGAGCTGTGTCAGCCCCAGGTTGCCGCCTTCGCCGACGACCTTGCAGCCGAGTTCTTTGGCATTCACACGCAGGTGATCGTTGCTCCGATCACCAACGTCGGCGTGGCTCTCGGTCGTTGCCTTTGCGTAAGTCCCGATGCCGCCGTTCCAGAGCAGGTCGACGTTCATGCGCAGAATGCTCTTGATCAGCTGGTTAGGCTGCATCGACGACTCGCTCACTCCGAGCATGCGCCTGACCTCTCGACTGAGCGGGATCGTTTTCGCATCGCGACGGAATACGCCGCCGCCCTTCGAAATCAGGTCGGTGTTGTATTCGTCCCAGCCCGACGGACCCTTGCGGGTGAACAGGCGTTTTCGCTCTTTGAACGTCGCGGCCGGGTCGGGATCCGGATCGAGGAAGATGTGCAGGTGATTGAAGGCCGCGACCAGTTTGATTTTCCTCGACAGCAGCATGCCGTTGCCGAATACGTCGCCGCCCATGTCACCGATACCGGCGACCGTGAACGGATCCTTCTGCACATTCAGTCCCTGCTCACGGAAGTGCCTCTGCACCGCGACCCACGCGCCGCGGGCCGTGATACCCATCTTCTTGTGGTCGTAGCCCGCCGAGCCGCCCGATGCGAAGGCGTCGTCGAGCCAGAAGCCGTAGGACTGCGAGATACCGTTGGCGATGTCGGAGAAGGTCGCGGTGCCCTTGTCGGCGGCGACGACGAGGTAGGGGTCTTCGCCGTCTCGGCGGACCACGCCCCTGGGTGTCCTGACTTTGCCGTCCACGACGTTGTCCGTGATGTCGAGCAGGCCGCTGATGAAGGTCCGGTAGCAGGCGATGCCCGCCTCCATGATTGCCGCTCGGTCGCCCGCCGGCGGCCGCTTGCAGAAGAAGCCGCCCTTGGCGCCGGTGGGTACGATGACGGTGTTCTTGACCACCTGCGCCTTCATCAGTCCCAGCACTTCGGTGCGGAAATCCTCACGCCGGTCCGACCATCGCAGTCCACCGCGGGCGACGTCGCCTCCGCGCAGGTGTACGCCTTCAACCTCGGTCGAGTAGACGAAGATTTCGAACTTTGGCCGCGGCAGAGGCGCTTCCCTGATCTTGCGGGTCTCGAGCTTGATCGAGATGTACGGCTTGCCGTTCTCGTCATGGCTGTCGAGATAGAAATTGGTCCGCAGCGTTGACGACACCGTCCCGGCAAACGCGTTCAGGATGCGGTCTTCGTCGACGTTCCTGGCCTTGTCGACCTCGCGCTTGACGGCGAGCTTCGCTTCCTCGAGTTTGTTGTCGCGTTCTGCCGCCTTAAAGCCCGGGTCGAACTGAACCTGGAATTGCCTGAGCAACAGCCTGACGAAGTCGGAACGCTCGACCAGCACGTCTTCGAGATAGTCCTGCGAGAACGGCAAGGCCAGCTGCTGCAGATACTTGGCGTAACAGCGCACCAGCGATACCTGTCGCCAGTCGAGGCCGGCGCTCAGTATGAGTCGATTGAACCCGTCGTTCTCCGCGTTGCCGGAGAGTACCTGCATGAAACAGTCTTCGAACGGCCTGGCGATCGCCTGTACTTCGATGTCGGCGCCGCGCGTGTGGCGCAGGTGAAAGTCCTGAATCCAGAACTGCTCATCGTCCGACATGCGCAGCTCGTAGGGCTTCTCGGTATAGACGTCGACGCCCATGTCTTCGAGAATCGGGAGCGCTTTGGACAACACCATCGGCTCGCCGCGACTGAAGATCATGAAGTGCATGTGGCTGGGCTCGGACCTTGCGGGCCTGAACAGCTCCACGTGCCGCGTCCGGCCTTCCTTGCGCATGGCATCGATGTGGTTGATATCGCTGCACGCATCCTGCGGACTGGTTTCCTCCTGGTAACCTGCGGGGAAGATCTTGCCGTACTGGCGGAACAGTATATGGCCATCGTGTTGGCCATAGCTGCGGTACAGCTTCTCTCGCAGGCGATCGGTCCAGCTGATAATGATTTCGCCGATGCGTTGCTCGATCTGCTGGATGCTGATCCGCGGTCGCTTGCCGGTGTCGACGTGAACGATGATGTGAATTCGCGCCAGCGGTGCATCGACGAGTTCGACGCTGGACTCGGCAGACTTGCCGTTGAACGAGTCGATCAGTAGCGCTTCGAGCTTTTCCCTGATGCCCGAGATGTATTTCTCGCGCGGGACATAGACGAGGCAGGAGTAGAAGCGTCGAAACATGTCGCGCCGCAGGAAAAACCGTACGCGCTGGCGATCCTGCAGGTTGAGAATGCCCAGCACGGTCCGTGCGAGATCGGGCACGGATCCCTGGAACAACTCGTCGCGCGGGAAGGTGCCGATGATGTGCATCAGCGCTTTGCCGCGGTGGCCTCGTGGCTCGACGTGCGTTCGTTTGATCACGCGTTGGATCTTGTGGCGGAGCAACGGGATATCCTGCGGGCTCTCGCTATAGGCCGTAGACGTAAACAATCCGATAAAGCGCCGTTCGCCCGTCGCCCGACCGTCCCTGTCGTAGATCTTGACGCCGACGTAGTCGAGGTAGGTATTGCGGTGAATCAGCGATTTCGAATTCGCCTTGGTGATGACGAGCCAGTCCTTCGTCCTCGCGAGACGCCGCATGTCGTTGGTGAGTTCGACGGTGGCGTCGCTGGCCGTGGGCTTGGCAAACAGGCCCAGCCCGGATTCCATAACCGGCTTGATAAAGGCTTTCTCGCCGCGTCGCTGGATTTTGTACTCGCGATAACCGAGAAACAGGAAGTGATCATCCGCCATCCATTCGAGCAGCTCGACGCTTTCCTTCCTTAAGTTTGCCTCCGCGCCCTTTGGCCCGTTCTTCAGCAGCTCACGCGTATCGAGCATCGTTTGCTGCATTGTCTGCCAGTCCCGTACGGCAATTCGTACGTCGCCGAGCACATTGTGTATCTCCTCAACCAGCGCTTTGAGTTGCTTCGGGTCGGTTTCCTTGTCGATGGCGAAACGAACGTAGGACTCGGCCTTGCCTTCGTCGCTGTCCGGGCCGTGTATTTTCGACAGCAAGCCGGCCTTGGTGCGTGTGACTCGAATGACCGGATGAATGGTCATCTGCACCGTCAGATCGAAGCGATTGATGGCCGCCAGTACGGAGTCAACGAGGAACGGGCTGTCGTCGTTGATCATCTCGACGTAGGTTCGAGCAGCGACGTAGCCGTGCTTTCTCATCGACGGGTTGAACGCGCGAACCAGCGCCTCCCCGGGCCGGCGTTTCTTGCCGAATTCGAGATGCAATATCGCTATGCGCGCCAGCGCGTCAGGTTGCCGCTGGGTAAGGTCGTCGTAGGGAACGTGGTCGTAGTATTGCTGGAGGAAAGCTCGCCTTTGCGGGCGCGTCGAGAGGAGAGGCGAATCGATGTCGGAGGCGACGATTGAATCCAGAATCTGGACCTTGACGTCGCTCTCGCGACGATATTCTTTTTTTGCCACTTTGTACCCCCGATCAGAGCCACCTGATCCCGTTTCGGCGCGCCTATTTTACGCACGCGTCATACGGACTGTCGACCGGGCTGCGCCGGCTGACAGGCTGAAAGGACATGTGCACTGACACCTCGCTGGGCCTACAATAAATCAGGACCCGGAATGAAGATGGCGATATGAAAAACCGAGAGCTAGAGGACAGTATTCATACCAGACTGTCGCGCGACGATGACTACGGCGGCTATCTTCAGCTCGACAAGTTGCTGAATGCGCAGCAGCCGCTGTCGGACCCGCCCCACCATGACGAGATGCTGTTCATCATCCAGCACCAGGTGGCCGAGCTCTGGATAAAGCTAATCATCCATGAGACGAGAAGGGCGATTGCTCTCTTCAACCGCGACGAGCTCGCACCGGCGGTCAAGACCTTGTCGCGTGTGCGTCACATCCAGAGCCAGATGTACGCCATGTGGGGCGTCCTCGACACGCTGACGCCGGCGGAGTACTCGGAGTTCCGGCACGTATTCGGCAATGCGTCAGGGTTCCAGTCGGCTCAGTATCGTCTGCTCGAATTCATGCTGGGCAACAAGCATCGCTCATCGCTGAAGGTCTATGAGCACCTGCCGGACTGGCACCAGCAGCTCGTCGATGCACTGAATTCACCGAGCCTCTACGACGCTTTCCTGATTCACCTTTCGCGAGCGGGGCTGCCGATTCCCGACAGCGTCGTCGACCGGGACTTCAGCGAGATGCGAGGCGAGGATCCGGACGTCGTCGCCGCACTGGCCGGCATTTACGAGGATACATCCGAGCACTGGATCTACTACGAGATCTGCGAGGCGTTCATGGATATCAACAACAACTTCCAGTTCTGGCGCTACCATCACTTAAAGACGGTCGAGCGCATCATTGGTCACAAGTCGGGCACCGGCGGTTCGTCGGGCGTCGACTTCCTGAAGAAGGCGATCGACTGGGACTTTTATCCCGAATTGATCAGAGTACGAACGGAAATGGCCTAGCCTTCGCGGCTACCATGCGTTGAATTCGGTATCGAACTGAAATGACTTAGATGACGGCCGCGGGTGCGACCTGATTCGAGTACGAACCGAGATGAAGTGACCCAGGCTCTCGAGTCTCGGCGGAACAGCGGACGGGCGGGAAGGCTACGGGTTGCCGAGTAGCCTTGCCCTGGCGAGCAGCCGCTCCATCACGATATTGAACCGATCGACGTCCTCGTCGCTGAGGCCGTGCAGCAAGTCCTGCTCGAATCTCAGGGCGAGTGGCGCGACCTCATCGTGGACGCGCTTGCCTTCCTCAGATAGGTTCAGGATAGAGCGCCTGCGATCGGCATCGGCAAACTCGCGGTCGAGGCGGCCGTTCTTGATCAGCTTGGTCACCGCGCGGCTGACCGCCACCTTGTCCATCATCGTCCGCTCCGCTACTTCGACCGCCGACAGGCCGGGGAAGCGGCCGAGAATCGCAATGACGCGCCACTCCGGGATCGTCAGGCCAAAGCGCTTGTCGTAGACGCGTGCGATGTTGGTGCTCACCGTGTGCGACACCACGGCGAGACGATACGGGAGGAAGTCTTCGAGGATCAGTTCGTCGGTCATTCGTTGCGGCCTCTTTGCTGCTCACTCAAAGGTAGCGGCTAGAAACCGGTGCATCAACTCGAAATACGGGGAATCTAGGCAAGATGCGGTTGGTGCAGGTACTCACTCGACTGCATCTCGATCAGCCGGCTCGTCGTCCGCTCGAATTCGAAGCGCAGTCGCTTGCCCGCATACAGCGTCTCGAGATCAACGGCCGCGGCAATGATCAGCTTCACGCGGCGGTCGTAGAATTCGTCGACGAGCGCGATGAATCGTCGCGCCTGGTTTTCGAGCTCCGCGGTCAGCTGCGGTACGCCGGTGACGATCACGGCCTGGTACCAGCGTGCGATAGTTATGTAGTCGGCCTGGCTCCTCGGACCGTCGCAAATCTCGTCGAAGTCGAACCAGACGACGCTCTTGCCGCACTGGCGAGCGACCAGCTCCCGACCGTGCACTTCGAGCACGCGGTTGTGCTGAGGGGCGCTCGAGGCCGCCTCTGAAAAGAAGTGCTCGATCTTTGTCGGCGTGTCCGAATTGCCCGCAAGCAGATAGGTGCCAGCCTGCTCCAGCAGACGCAGACGATAGTCCGTGTCACCGCCGAGATGGTGGACGTGAGTGTTCTCCTCCAGGGCTGCGATCGCCGGCAGGAAGCGTTGTCTCTGCAGGCCGTCGCGATAGAGTTCGGCTGGCGGGCTGTTGGACGTCGCTACCAGCGTGACGCCACGATCGAACAGGCGTTCGAGGAGACGACCCAGGATCATCGCGTCACCGATGTCGCTGACAAAAAACTCGTCGAAACACAGCACGCGAGTCTCGCTGGCGATGTCTTCGGCGACCTGGTCCAGGGGGTCCTCGATGTCGCCGAGACGGCCGAGACGCTCATGGACCTCCTGCATGATCCGATGAAAATGATTGCGGCGCTTCGCCCTTAACTCCAGCGTCTGGAAGAAGAGATCCATCAACAGCGTCTTGCCGCGACCGACGCCTCCCCAGAGATACAGTCCGCGTACGCCGGGGTGACGAGCCGGCCTGCCGAGCAGTCGATCGGCGAGGCTTCGTTTTGCGGGCGGACCGTCGACGAGTTTGAGCTGAAGTTCGAACAGCATGTCGACGACCTGTTCCTGCGCGGGGTCATGGATGTGGCCGTGCGTGCGAAGATTCTCCTCGTAGGCCTCTTTAATGCTCATTTACCATCATTCTTGTATTGCAGTTCCCCCGCGATCCGGAGAAGAGTAACCTGCTGGAAAAGAAGCCGCTACACGTCGGAAAAAAAACGGGAGAGAGGAAAGCGTCATGAGCGAAGAAACGTCACGCGAGTCGATGGAGTTTGATGTCGTTATCGTGGGCGGTGGACCGGCTGGTCTTTCCGCCGCCTGCAGGCTGATGCAACTCAACGCCGAACTGTCGGTAGTCGTCGTCGAGAAAGGCTCGGAGATTGGCGCGCACATACTCTCCGGGTGCGTTTTTGAGCCGACGGCGCTCAACGAGCTGTTTCCCGACTGGAAGGAGCGGGGCGCCCCGCTCGATACGCCGGTCAAAGGCGACACGTTTCATCACATGCGCAGTCCGACCAAGTCGAGCAAGGTGCCCGGACCGCTGGTCCCGCGCCCGATGCACAACGACGGTAACTACATCATCAGCGTGGGCAGGCTGTGCCAGTGGCTGGGAGAGCAGGCCGAGAATGCCGGCGTCAATGTCTTCCCGGGCTTCGCGGCGTCCGAAGTGCTCTATGACACCGAAGGACGCGTCACCGGCGTTGCGACCAGTGACATGGGCATCGGCAAAGATGGCGAGAAGAAGTCTTCCTACACGCCCGGCTATGAATTGCTCGGCAAGTACACAATTTTTGCCGAAGGCGTCAGGGGCAATCTCGGCGAGCAGCTGATGCAGAAGTTCAACCTGCGCGAGGGCGCTGACCCGCAGCATTACGGCATCGGCATAAAGGAAGTCTGGGAGGTCAAGCCGGAGAACCACGACGAAGGCCTCGTCGAGCATTCACTGGGTTGGCCGCTCGACAACAAGACGGAGGGCGGCGGCTTCCTGTACCACGCCGCCAACAACCAGGTGTTCTTAGGCTTTATCGTCGCGCTCAACTACAAGAATCCTCACCTGTCGCCGTTCGACGAGTTCCAGCGCTGGAAGCACCACCCTGCGATCCGGAAGACGCTTACGGGTGGCACGCGTGTCGCCTACGGCGCCCGGGCGGTGAACAAGGGCGGGCTGCAGTCGTTGCCCGACCCGGTCTTCCCGGGAGGCCTGCTGGTCGGCTGCGACGCCGGTTATCTGAACGGCGCGAAGATCAAGGGTGTGCACACGGCCATGAAGACCGGCATGCAGGCGGCGGAGAGTATTCATGAGGCCCTGGCCGCCGGCGATGAAGGGCAGGGCGTGCTGGATGCGCATCGACAGCGCGTCAACGACTCCTGGGTGTACAAGGAGTTGCACAAGACCCGCAACTTCGGTCCGGCGCTCAAGAAATTCGGCACGCTGCTCGGCGGCGCCATCGTGTTCCTCGACCAGAACATCCTCGGCGGGCGCCTGCCATTCACGTGGAGAAGCCCGAAACCGGATCATGAGAGTCTCGCGAAAGCCAGCGAGTGCAAGCCTATCGAGTATCCCAAGCCCGACGGCGTGATCAGCTTCGATCGCTTATCGTCTGTATTCCTGTCGAGCACCAACCACGAAGAGGATCAGCCGTCGCACCTGAAGTTGAAAGACGACTCGGTGCCGATCTCGCATAACCTGCCGCTGTACGACGAGCCGGCCCAGCGCTACTGCCCGGCCGGCGTCTATGAAGTCGTCGATGAGGAAGACGGCGGGAAGCGCTTCGAGATCAGCGCGCAAAACTGCGTGCATTGCAAGACCTGCGACATCAAGGATCCGACGCAGAACATCGTCTGGACGGTGCCGGAGGGCGGCGGCGGTCCGAATTATTCGGGGATGTGATTGCGGAAGCGGTGTGATCACCTGACAAGGATCCGCGGATCTTTATCACGGTGTTTGCCAGTGTCCTTATGCGGACGCTTGCCTCGACTGTACGATCATTGAGAAAGGGCCGCTTTAATGCGGCCCTTTCTGCATTGGCTCAAAATTGCAATCTCACTCGGCCAAGACCTTCAAGGCTTGTTTGGCCATCAGTGAGTGTACCTTTCGCGTCGGATGCAGCGGATCCCACCAGAAATACCGGTTGGGTCTTCTGCAGATCGCGCCTCTGATGACGCCGAGCGTAATGCACGAGTCCGCGGTATTCGTGAAGCCGAACTTCTCCGGTATCGCCAGCACTCCGCTGTAGAAGGCAAAGAAATCAACCACCTTGATATTGATATCAGGTCTGCCGGATTGCGCGGCGAGTATGGGCTGCAGAATCACATAATTAAAGATCGCGCTTAAATTGGGCGCCGTTGGATCGACAGGCTTGGGAAGGACTGGCGCAGCCTCCAAAGGCGGCAGATTCGCGATCAGGAAGTGGCGGGCACCGCATTCGTAGAGAAAGCCGAGATTGGCGCCAATGGACATGGCCCATTCATTGAGGATGACCATCGGGTCCCCACCGTTCAGGATGTCTATCGCGTCAAAGGCGGCGGAATCGATGACGAACAAGGTGTCGTGCATCGGGGTGCCGGTGCAATTGCCGTTAGCTTTCCAGTATTCCACCTGGTCGTACAGGCTCGGCTCGCGAGGGTCGGGCGTGATGTTCCGAGCGCGTGCGTAGCCAAAGGCGTAATTGCCAAACTTTGGATTACGATAGGCCGGCCGGGCGCCGTTGGTCAGATCAAGGTCCCGTGCCAGGACTTCGACCCAGGTGCGTCCGTTGCTGAAGTGGAATCCGCCGATCGCGTAGCTGGGGCCTGCGAACTCGAAAGGTCGGAACGCGATCTCACCGGTTACGGCGAAGTGGTTGCCAGGATCGAGGAAGCTGGCACCGAAGACAAACAGCTTGGAATAGCCATGCCCCGTTTCGTCATCAGCCATTCCGGTCGCAAGTGGTAGGAACGCCAACAAAGCGACCATCATGAGTTTTATCGTTTTCATCTCATCGCTCCGTACAGAGGTAACGTGGGGCGGTAGCCTGGCGATCTTGGGTCCTTCGTGGCGTCGTCGAAGGCGTCGCGGAGGAGGCGAGGACCCATGGCTTTGCGTCTCGGGCTTTCGCCCGATTTGCCTTTATCGCAAAGTTGATCATCCTCCTTTACAAATTACTGTCAATTCGGGGAAGTACTCAGGAGTAACCGCTTGCAGACGAGCATCGGAGTCGAATGAGTGAGCGCGAAGAAGTGGTCGCACCGATTTCCTGCGCAATGGACTGCGTCACGTTGACTCGATGTCGAAAGACAGGTATCTGCAGGCAGAGCTGCCGAAGCGGGCGCACCAACTTGGTGCTATGATCGTCGGCACGACGACCTTCACACAAGAAGAATCGAGCTCTACAGCTATCTCGTCAGCCTGCGGCCGATGGGAAGCAGCCAAGAATAATTACAACATTTTGGGGGGTAAGTAATGAAGCGACTAAGTCTATGCGTTGGTCTGATTGCCGCGCTGTCCCTGAGCCTGGCTTCGGCTCCGGTTCGGGCAAGCGACATCGACGAAATCGTGTTCTTCGGAGACAGCCTGTCGGACACTGGAAATATCTGGTTTGCGCTAGGTGGAGTTCCTGGGCTCCCTTACTTCCAGGGAAGCAACGGTGCGGCACCCGAATACACGGGTGGCCAGTGGTCGAGTCCCGAGGGACCGTCCTGGCCGACCCTGTTCGCGAGTCGATTTGGTCTGATGGCGACGCCCTCCCTGGCCTCCTTAGTCGGGGCACCCGAAGTCAATAACTACGCCTTTGGTGGCGCGAGGACGGGTATCAACGGTGATCCGTCAGGGGCGCCGTGGCTGGACCAGCAGGTTGCGATCTATGCAGCGAGCCTTGGCGGCAACCCGGCGCCGGAAGGGACCCTCGTCTCGATCATGATCGGTGGCAACGATGTCGCCAACAACCTCGGCGACGACGAAGCGCTCGCGGCCGGCATCACGAGCATCACCACGCAAATTAACAATCTCTACGGCCTGGGCGTACGCCAGTTTCTTATCGCCAATGTGCCGGATATCGGCGCAACGCCTCGCTTTCAGGATATCGACGCTGGTGCGCCCGGTACTGCGGCGTTTGCAACCTTCAAGACGGCGCAATGGAATACGGCTCTGAAGGAGGCGCTGGCGCAGCTGAACCTGCCAGGCGCAGTCATCGATGACTTTGATTTCTTCACTTTTGGCAAGAATCCGGAGCTCTTGGCTGGATTCGCCAATACGACGGATGCTTGTCTCACCGAAACATCGCTTTGCGCGAATCCGGCTTCCTACTTCTACTGGGATTCGTTCCACCCGTCCTCCACCAGCCACGCGCTGCTGGCGGAAGGTCTGTCGCAGACTCTTGTTCCCACACGTTTGCAGCAGCTGCTGGACGACGTTACTGGAGTCGGGCCTGGCAGGTTCCTGGAACGTACGGTGAAATGGGCGCAAAGAGCCTATGCGCGTGACAGGGTTAGGGCCACCTGTGGTGCTCTGCGCATTTTCCAGTTTACGGTGAAGCTGCTGTCCTACCGGAGACTGAACGACGAGCAGGCCAACCGGTTTACGTCTCATGCCGAGACGATCAGGGAGGCACTTAGCTGCCACTGACCGAGATGCACAAGCAGAAGCCCCGGCGTTCGCGCCGGGGCTTTTTCTTGGGCGTCCGCTGGTGGCCGCGAGGGAACGTTCGTTTGTTTCTAGCGGCGGTTCTTTCTTGCGAGGCAGCGACGGTCTGGTAGGTCAGTCGGCGGTTCTTTCCTGCGAGGCAGCGACGGTCATGTAGGTCAGTCAGCAACCTGACTGGATAACTTCCTACCTATCTAGGTTGCATCCTGATCGCGCCATCCACGCGGATCGTCTCACCATTGATCATAGGATTGCCGTAAATAAAAGCCGCCGTGTCCGCGTACTCCTCCGGGTGACCGAGGCGCGGCGGGAAGGGCACCTGCTTGCCTAAGGACTCCTGAACTTCCTCCGGCATGCCGGCCATCATCGGCGTCTTGAAGATGCCCGGCGCGATCGTGTTGACGCGGATGCCGAACTGCGCAAACTCGCGGGCCAGTGGCAGCATCATGCCGACGACGCCGCCCTTCGACGCGGAGTAGGCCGCCTGGCCGATCTGTCCTTCGAAGGCCGCAATCGATGCCGTGCTGATGACGACACCACGCTCGCCGTGATCATTCGGTTCGTTCTCTACCATGATCGCAGCGGCTTCTTTCGTCACGATGAAACTGCCGACGAGGTTGATCTCGATAACGCGTGAGAAGTTCTCGGCCGGCCACGGTCCTTCACGGCCGAGCGTACGACCGGCGGGTGCGACGCCGGCGCAGTTCATTGCGAGCGTGATGCCACCCATGAAGTCCTTTGCCTGCTGCATGGCGCTTCGAACTTCGTCCTCGCTGCACACGTCGGTGCGGATGAAGATCGCGTTGTCGCCCAGCTCATCGGCCGCTGCCTCTCCCTGCTCGGCGTTGACGTCGAGCAAGACCGCATGGCCGCCTTCGGAGATGACGCGACGGGCCGTTGCAAGACCGAGGCCGGATGCGCCGCCGGTGATGACGGCTTTAGCAGATTGAAGATCCATGAATGCTCCCTGATAAAAGCGCTAGTCGATTTCGATACCGATCGCGGTCGCTTCGCCGCCACCGATACACAGCGAGGCCACGCCTCGCTTCTTGTTGTGGGTTCGCATTGCGTGCAGCAGCGTCACGATGATGCGTGCGCCAGACGCGCCGATCGGATGCCCAACAGCACAGGCGCCGCCGTGCACGTTGACCTTCGCGTGATCGATGCCGACGTCGTGCATGGCGGCCATCGTGACGACCGCGAAGGCTTCGTTAATCTCGTACAGGTCCACATCGTCCGGCGTCCATCCCAGTCGCTCGTGCAGCGCCTTGATCGCGTAGACCGGCGCCGTCGTGAACCACGCCGGTTCCTGGGCGAAGTTTGAGTGGCCAACGACCCGTGCAAGCGGCGTGATGCCTCGTTTCTCGGCCTCGCTGCCACTCATCAGGACGAGCGCCGCGGCGCCGTCCGAGATAGACGATGAACTGGCGGCCGTGACCGTGCCGTCTTTGCGGAACGCGGCCCTTAAGGAAGGGATCTTCTCCGGCTTAGCCGTCTGCGGGCCTTCGTCCTTGGTCACCGTGATGTCGCCTTTGCGTGTCGATATCGTGACGGGCGTAATTTCGGCGTCGAAAGCGCCAGACTCGGCGGCGGCGCGCGCGCGTGTCACCGACTCGATCGCGAAGGCGTCCTGCGCCTCGCGCGTAAAGCCGTATTTCTCGGCCGTGTCCTCGGCGAAGTGCCCCATCATGTTGCCGTCGGCCGGGTTCTGCAGGCCGTCGTAGAACATGTGGTCGTAGACTTCCTGGTGTCCCATGCGATAGCCGCCGCGCGCCTTCGGCAGCAGGTAGGGTGCATTGGTCATCGACTCCATGCCGCCGCTGACGACGATCTTGGCGCTGCCGGCTCGGATCAGGTCGTGCGCCAGCATCGTTGTCTTCATGCCGGAGCCGCAGGCTTTGTTCAGCGTGCTGGCGACGACGCTCATCGGCAGTCCGGCCGCGATGCTCGCGATTCTCGCCGGTGCCTGGCCAACGCCGGCGGGTAGCACGCAGCCCATCATCAGCTCTTCGATCGAGTCGCCGTCGACGCCCGAGTCGGCGACGGCCGCTTTGATCGCGGCGGCGCACAGGTCGGTGGCGGAAAGCGGCGACAGTACGCCCTGAAAGCCGCCGATCGGCGTTCTGCGTGCCGCAACGATGACTACGGAATCTTGGCTCATACATCCATCTCCAGGTGGATCCTGACTCTGCGCTACTGTGCGACCAACCGACCCGTTCAGGCAATATCAGTATGAGGGTAGTCAGGCCGGTACGGCGGCGCTTGCCTCGGCGTCTGTCTCGAGCAGATCAGGCTCATCGATGGCCTCGAGAATTCTACGACGCGCCTCGGCGGCAAGCGTCCGGTGGTCGGCGAACGCCGGGTCATCCGGCAGGATCGGCGGCAGGATGCGGATCGTGATCCGGGATGCTCTGAGCATCCAGTCGTCGGCCGTCAGCATTTCGCGCGTCCCGGTGATAACGACAGGCAATACCGGCATCGCGCCCTTGATTGCCGCCATGAACGCCCCGGCGCGGAAGCGACCGATGCCGGGGTGCTTGCGAAACGTGCCCTCCGGGAAGAAGGCGAGGCTCTCGCCGCCCTGGGCGGCACGAACGATGCGCCGGGCGTCCAGCGCGCTGGCTCCGGTGCGGTGGCGATCGACGAAACGCGAGCCGGCCCGGCGCAGCAGGAAATGCATGACGGGAATGTCGCGCATCTCGCCCTTGATGACGAACGAGAAGCGGGACGGCAGGTACCCCTTCATCAGGGGGCCATCCACGTAACTGGCGTGATTGGCGACCATGACTGCGTTGCCTGACGGTATGTTCCCCGCGCCAACGATGTTCGGGACGCAGCCGGTCAGGACGAAGGGCATCCGAGATGCCGCCTTGGCCAGCTTGTAGCGCCACGTCGCCCCGGGTACGAAAGTCACCGAAACCAGCGCAAACACGACGGCGATCACGGTAACAAGCCACGCGTACAGGCAGAATGGCAACTGCATCAGGCGTGTCAGCGCGCGTTTCACCGGCACAGGCCCCGCGATACGTCGTTGTGCCAATATGTGATGCAGATCACTTTATGTAACGCTCTTGAGATTCTGTGAAGCTGATCACGCCTATCCTGAAGCGGCCAAATCATACTCAAAATCTTGAAAAATCCGTCGCTTGGCTGCGCGTCGGTTACGGGGATCAACTGGTTGTCTGCGCGAAAACGCGTATCCTACCAGCGTATTCGTGACCACGCGGCATCAGCGTTGCAAGGGACTGCTACGACTGGACGAATGGACATTATGGCGAGCAAAGACACGAACACCGAGGACCCGAAGCTCATCGCTGAATCTACCGCGTTGGTGGACCGATTCCTCGATGCCATCTGGATGGAGCGCGGATTGTCGCAGAACACGCTCGGTGCCTACCGGGCGGACCTGATGACGCTGTGCCGCGCGCTGTCGCAGGACGGCAAGTCCATCGATATGGCCGACAAGGCCGACCTGCTCGCCTTCATCGCAAGCCGCGTCGAGAGCGGTGCGAAGCCGCGTTCGACGGCACGACAGCTGTCGAGCTTCCGTCGTTTCTTCCGCTACATCATGCGTGAGGGCCTGCGTTCGACGGATCCGACGGCCGAAATCGAAATGCCGCGGATCGGACGCTCACTGCCGAAGACGCTGAGCGAAGACGAGGTCGATTCGCTGTTAAGTGCGCCGAACGTCGACGAACCGCTGGGTCATCGCGACCGCGCGATGCTGGAGCTGCTGTACGCAACCGGTCTGCGCGTTTCGGAGCTGATCAACCTGAAACAGTCCCAGGTCAACTTCAACCAGGGCGTGCTGCGTATCGTTGGCAAGGGCGACCGGGAGCGGCTTATCCCGCTTGGCGAAGAATCGCAGCGCTGGCTCAAAGACTTCATCGATGGCCCGAGGATGGAAATCCTGCTCGAGCGCCAGACCGACTACCTCTTCCCGACACGCCGCGGCGATCGTATGACGCGCCAGGCGTTCTGGCACATCATCAAGCGCTACGCCGAGAAAGCCGGCGTTCGCAAGAAGATGTCCCCGCACAGCCTGCGTCACGCGTTCGCGACGCACCTGCTGAATCGAGGCGCCGATCTGCGCGTGGTCCAGTTGTTGCTTGGTCACAGCGACCTGTCAACGACCCAGATCTACACGCACGTGGCACGCGAACGGCTCAAGGAGCTGCACAGCGAGCACCACCCGCGCGGTTAGATCAATTTCCCCGGGCTCGATCGATCGAGGCTCGATCGATCAAGGCTCGATTAATCAAGGCTCGATTGCTCAAGGCTCGATTCTTATTGAAACATTTGGGCCGTTGGGCCGGTCTATGTGCAGGTGATACACTCGCGCCGCGCGGTCGCCGCCGCTTAACCTATAGAGTTCCCCCATGAAACGAGCCACAGCCCTTTACTTAAGTCTCTTTGTCGCACTACTCGCGCCCACCGTCGCTGCTGCCGACGAGAAGCTCGAAGCCGTCCGGGAAAAAGTGACGTCGATGTTCGACATCATCCAGCCGGAAGATATCAACGGCAGCCCGGTTGACGGCTGGTACACGATTCAGAAGGGTTCTGTCGTTGCCTACATTTCCGACGACGGCCGCTACATGATGCAGGGCGACCTGATCGATCTTGACCAGAACGTGAACCTGTCGGAGGAGGCGCGAACGGACGCTCGTCGTGACCTGATTTCATCGGTGGGTGACGACCAGTTCATCACGTTCTCACCGGAAGAGCCCAGATACAGCGTTGCCATATTCACGGACGTCGACTGTACCTACTGCCGGCGCCTGCATCAGCAGATCGATGACTATCTCGAGCAGGGCATCGAAGTGCGCTACCTGCTGTATCCGCGTAATGGACCGGCATCCCGCGCGTGGAGCACGTCTGAGGCCGTCTGGTGCTCGTCCGACCGACAGGCGGCGCTGACCAATGCGAAACTTGGGCAGACGGTAGAGGCCACCAAGTGTGATGCGTCGACGGTACAGACGCACTACGCACTGGGCCAGGAAGTCGGCCTGTCCGGAACCCCGGCCATCGTGCTGGAGGACGGCGAGCTGATTGGTGGTTACCTGCCGCCGCAGGCGCTTCGTGGGCGTCTGGACCAAAAGACAACCAGGGCCAACTGATCAGCAGGATCACATCGTAAAACGGCGGGCCTTGTGCCCGCCGTTTTGCGTTCTGGGTATCTGCCCGCTGCGCCGGGAGCGATCAGTAGGACTTGACGCGTCTCATCTCATGGATGTGCACCGTGTTGTCACGGCCGCCGTCTTCTATGAATCTCTCCAGCGCGAACTTACCCGAGCGGAACGCAATGTCGTCCCAGGGAATCTCGTCCTTGGCGAACAACCGGGTCTCGAGGGTTTCTGAACCGGCCCCGAAGCTGCCCTTGAGCTTGGCCGTGTAATAGAGGTGCAGCTGGCCGACCTCGATCACATCGACGGACGCGTACAGCCGGCCCAGTTCTACCTCGGCCAGTGCCTCCTCGCGCGTCTCCCGTGCGGCGCCCTCGGCGCTGGATTCACCGAGTTCCATGAAGCCCGCCGGGACGGTCCAGTAGCCGTAGCGCGGCTCGATCGAGCGCTTGCAGAGCAGGATCTTGTCGTCGTGCTCGACGAGACAGCCGACGACGATCAGCGGATTCTTGTAGTGAATGGTGTCACACACATTACAAATCGCCCGTTCCCGGTTGTCTCCGTCCGGTACGCGATAGGTCACCTCTCCGCCACAGACGGAGCAGAATTTCATGCGAGGCATCATTCGAAGGGAAGTCCTTAATTGGTGCCGGGAGCGAGAATCGAACTCGCACTCTGTTTCCAGAACCGGATTTTGAATCCGGCGCGTCTACCAGTTCCGCCACCCCGGCCAGGGCCCGCGTCAGGCTGGCCGCAGAGTATATGCGCCAAGGCGGACAGCTTCCAGACCGACTTCTTGCGACCTTTTTTTCCGCCGTCGCATCTAAAATGGCAGATATGAGCAAATTTGCTGACATCACGCTGGATCCGGGGATTATCAAGCGTGCCGCGAAGGGCGATGTTCGGGCACACGAAATTCTGTACCGATCCTTCGCAACGCCGGTGTACTCACTGTGCCTGCGCTTCACTCGGGTGCCGGCACACGCCGAAGACCTTGTCCAGGAGACGTTCATCGAGGTGATGCGGTCGATTGCCCGATTTCGCGGTGACGCGGCGATTGGTACATGGATCAGGCGCATCGCGGTCTCCAAGGCCCTGATGTTCCTGCGATCGGCCTGGACCAGCCGCGCGCAGTCGCTGGGTGAGGACTGGGAAGAGATCAACCTCGGCAATGCCGCCGACGAGAACGCGGCCTATCGGCAGGACACGGCGATGGACCTGGACGCCGCGTTAGGCAGTCTGCCCGACGTCAGTCGCACCGTGGTCTGGCTGCACGATGTTGAAGGGTTTACACACAAAGAGATTGCCGAGCTGATGGGCAAGACAGAGAGTTTTTCCAAGTCGCAGTTGTCGCGAGCGTATCAACGGTTAAGGCCGTTGCTCGAGACCGGCGACGAGGTCGATAACCGCGCCGCGGCGTGGAGGAGTTGTTAGAAATGTCCGCGAACGACAGGGACGAAGACATGATTTCCGGGTTAACTGCCGACCAGCGCGAGCTGTTGCAGTCCGGCTTACGCAGCCTTCCCGAGACGATGCCACCCCGTGACGTCTGGGAACGCATCCGGCAGCAGGGCGAGGCCGAGGGCCTGCTGAAGACACCTGCGCCGACGCGTAGCTGGTATCTGCCATCAGGCCTTGCCGCGGCACTCGTCATGGCCGCCATTCTCATTGTCGGGCAGCCCGACCAGCCGCCCGTGCAGCAGGCCGTGACGGTGCCCGACAGCCTGCCGACCAATGCGCAGGAAGTCGACGCGTTGAAGGCTCTGATGGTCGAGTCGCGCCAGCTCGAGAACGACCTCCGCGCGATACCGTCAGAGCCCCGCGTCATGCGAGCCGGCACCGCGGCAACCATCGCGGAGATACAGGATCGCATCGCGGCGATTGACTACCAGCTCAGCGACCCGGAAGTGTCGATGAGCCCCGAGGAAGAGAAGATTTTCTGGCGCGAGCGCGTCAGGTTGATGAAGTCACTGGTTGGGCTGCGCTATGCGCAGGCGCAGCGCAACGCCCTTTGATCAGGAGTAGTTAAGACATGAACGTGAAGACATTACTGGTATCGGCAATGGCGGGAGTACTTCTCGCCGGGCCCGGGTTTGCGCAGGATGACGCCGCACAGGGGCAACAGGCTGAGGATGCGGCCCGCGAAGCGCGACAGGTCGAACAGCGCGTGATCCGCATACGGGCAGACCAGGAGCAAGCCGAACGCGAGCTCGCTAAGGTGGAAGCCATGCGAGCCGTTGAGCGCGAAAAGATCGAGGAGAAAGAGGAAATTCGTATCAAGATGCGTGAGGCCGAGGAGCGACTGGCGGAGGCAGCGCGCCAGATTGCCGAATTGAGCCAGAAGAACCTCCCGCACATCCAGCAAAACATTCGTGCGGTTTTTTCAGGCGGTGACCGTCCGCGACTCGGAGTAACGATAGCCGGCGACGACGAGGCCGGCCCCGTGGAGGGCGTGGAGATCGACGCAGTCACTCCTGGCTCTGCAGCCGATGATGCCGGATTGCGTTCCGGTGACGTGTTGACTCTGGTCAATGACGAGTCACTGAGTGCGGATTCGTCCGAGGCGGCTACGAAAAAGCTGCTCGACTTCATGGCCGGCGTTGAGGCAGGCGACAAGCTCAAGATCGAGTACCTGCGCAACGGCAAGGTCGGTACCGTGGAAGTCGAGCCGAGGGCCATGGAGCTTCGCACCTTCAATTTCCTCGGGCCAGACGGCGCCAATGTCGAAGTCTTCGGCGACCGCGACATCGAAGTGCACGTCGCGCCCGAATTGGGCCAGGGCTTCAGCTTCGACTTCGGCTTCCCGTGGGTCGGCAAGGCCTGGGGCGATATGGAGATGGTCGAGCTCAACGAGGGTCTGGGACGTTACTTCGGCACCAGCGAAGGGCTGCTGATCATCAGCGTGTCGGACTCCAACGACCTGCAGTTGGAAGACGGTGATGTACTCCAGTCTATCGACGATCGCGAACCAAGCTCCGTCGGCCACGCGATGCGTATCCTGGGTTCTTACGAGCCGGGCGAAGAAGTGACGCTCAAGATCATGCGGGATAAGCGGCGCAAGACGCTGAAGGTGACGATGCCGGACTCACGCAGCAGCTACGTGTTGCCGCCAGCCAGTCCGCTGGCGCCCAACGCGCCATTCCCGGTCGCGCCCGCTGCGGTCGTGGCGCCGCCTGCACCGCCGGTTGTAGTGCCGCTGGATACCGATACCCGCACTTAGAACCGCTCCCGGTCGGGTCACCGTGGGTCGATACACACACCTGGAAGCGCTCCCGATCGAGTCATCGCAGAACGATACACGTACCTAGAAGCAATACGGTGCGCATG
>JASJBE010000030.1 GCA_030066655.1 Woeseiaceae bacterium
CCCGGTGGACAAGTCCATGGCTGGGCCCTATGTGTTTATCATAATGAACATTATTGCGGCAACTGCTATTAAAAACAATAAGTTGTAGATACGCCATTAACGCATTGTTTAACAGCAGGACTGGGAACTACACTGGTCTCCGGTTTCCCCTGGGGCAGGACTATGGCTGTTGCTCGCGAAGAACTCGAATCCTACTGGATGCCATTCACGGCAAATCGGGATTTCAAGAAAAGCCCCCGCATCATTACCGGTGCCAAGGGCCATCACTACACAACAGAGGGCGGCGAGAAGCTTTATGACATGTTCTCCGGCTTGTGGACGTCCGGCGTCGGGCATTGTCATCCAAAGATCGTCGAGGCGGTGCAGAAGCAGGTGGCCGAACTCGACTACGCGATCGGCTTCCAGGTCTCCAACGACAAGTCCTTCGAACTCGCACGCCGCGTCAGTGAGCTTGCGCCGGACGGGTTCTCGCACGCATTTTTCACGAACTCCGGTTCGGAGTCGGTCGATACGGCACTGAAGATCGCGCTTGCGTATCACCGGTCAAAGGGCGAGGGCACGCGTACGCGCCTCATTGGTCGCGAGCGCGGGTACCACGGCGTCAATTTCGGCGGCATCTCGGTCGGCGGAATCGTCCCGAACCGTGTCGCATTCAGCGCCAATCTGATTCCCGGCGTCGATCACATCCGCACTACGATCGACCTCGAGAACACGGCATTCTCGCGAGGGCAGCCCGAATGGGGAATGCACCTGGCCGACGACCTCGAGCGACTGTGCACACTGCACGGCGGGGCGAACATCGCCGCCGTTATCGTAGAGCCCGTCGCGGGCTCTACCGGGATCATCGCGCCGCCGGTCGGTTACCTCGAGCGCCTGCGCGAGATCTGCGATCGTCATGGTATCCTGCTGATCTTCGACGAGGTCATCACCGGCTTCGGTCGCGTGGGTGCTGCATTCGCCGCTGAGCGCTTCAACGTACAACCGGACATCATCACGACGGCGAAGGGCCTGACCAACGGTGTCATTCCGATGGGTGCGGTGCTGGTGCAGGATCATATCTATGACGCGTTCATGCACGGGCCGGAAGGCGCCATCGAGCTGTTCCACGGCTATACCTACTCCGGACATCCGGTCGCGGCAGCGGCTGGTCTGGCCACGATGGACATTTACCAGGAGGAGGGTAGCTTCGATCAGGCGCGCGAGCTCGAAGGGCCGTTCGAAGAGATGCTGCATTCCTTTGCGGACCATCCGAAGGTCATCGACGTGCGCAACTACGGCCTGATGGGCGGTATCGAACTCGCGGCACGCGAAGGCGCACCCGGCGCGCGCGGCCTCGAGGTTCACAAACGATGCTATTGGGAAGAGAAGTTCATGATTCGCAACGCGATGGACGTGATCTGCTTCTCACCGTTCCTCAACTCGAAGCTCGAGGACTGGGAACCGGTCTTCGAGCGCCTGCGTCACGTCATCGACACGATGGAGTAACAGTTCATGAGCGCGGAAGTTCAACGCAAACCACTGTCAGTTGTCGGCCATTTCATCAACGGCGAAGTTGTCGCCGACTCGAATCGTCCGCAGGATGTCACGAACCCGGCGACGGGTGAGGTCACGCGGCAGGTTGCAATCGCGACCAGCGAGACGGTCAGGGAGGCCATTGCCGCCGCTGAAGCGGCGTTTCCCGCTTGGCGCAACACGCCGCCGCTCAAGCGTGCGCGCGTCATGTTTCGTTTCAAACAGCTGCTCGAGGAACATGCGGACGAAATTGCCGCCGCGATTACCGACGAGCACGGCAAGGTGCTGGACGATGCGATGGGCGAGTTTCTGCGCGGAGTCGAGGTTGTCGAGTACGCTTGCGGCATCCCCGAACTGTTGAAGGGTGACTTCACAAGAAACGTCGGCCCGTCCATCGACTCCTGGTCCGAGCATCAACCGCTCGGCGTCGTCGCCGGTATCACGCCGTTTAATTTTCCGGCGATGGTCCCGATGTGGATGTACCCGATGGCGATCGCCTGCGGCAACAGTTTCGTGCTGAAGCCATCGGAGAAGGACCCGACGGCGCCCATGCTGTGCGCGCGCCTGTTAAAGGAAGCCGGACTACCGGATGGCGTCTTCAACGTCGTCAACGGCGACAATGAAGCTGTGGATACGCTGCTTCACGATTCGCGAGTGCAGGCCATCAGCTTCGTTGGATCGACGCCGATTGCCGAGTACATTTACGCTACTGGCAGCAGCAACGGCAAGCGGGTTCAGGCACTCGGCGGCGCGAAGAACCACGCCGTCGTCATGCCCGATGCCGACATCGACAACGCGGTCAGCGCGCTGATGGGTGCGGCCTACGGTTCCTGCGGCGAACGCTGCATGGCGATCTCGGTGGCGGTGTGCGTTGGCGAGGACACAGCGGAAAAGCTCGTCGAGCAGTTCAAGGCGCGCGTCGAGTCGATGAACGTCGGGCCAGGTACGGATACGAGCAACGACATGGGTCCGCTGGTGACCCGAGAGCATCGCGACAAGGTGGCAGGCTACGTCGATCTCGGCGTCGAAGAGGGTGCGGACCTCGTCATCGACGGCCGCGATCTTGTTGTCGAAGGCCACGAGAATGGCTTCTTTCTGGGTCCGTGTCTCTTCGACAACGTCAAAGCCGACATGCGAATCTACAACGAAGAGATCTTCGGTCCCGTGCTTTGCCTCGTACGGGCCGAAAACCAGGAGCAGGCGATGCAGCTGATTAACGAGCATGAGTTCGGCAACGGCACCGCGATCTTCACGCGTGATGGTGAAGCTGCTCGGTTCTTCACGGACAACATACAGGTCGGTATGGTCGGCGTTAACGTACCGCTGCCGGTTCCGGTGGCCTGCCACAGCTTCGGCGGCTGGAAGCGCTCCCTGTTCGGTGACCTGTACGCGTATGGTCCAGACAGCGTATCGTTCTACACGCGTCGCAAGACGGTCACGCAGCGCTGGCCGTCCGGCGGCGTGCGCGATAGCGCAAGATTCACGTTCCCGACCAACGACTAACGGACAGGCGGGTGATCAGCGCTCGGTGATGATCCGCAACCTCAAGTCAGATCAGAGTTCAGCGGCGAGTCGACTGCCCTGGTTGATCGCGCGCTTGGCGTCCAGCTCGGCGGCCACGTCCGCACCGCCGATCACGTGGACCGGTACGCCAGCCTCTTCCAGCGGTTGCTTCAGGTCGCACAGCGGTTCCTGTCCGGCGCACAGCACGACGTTATCGACTTCCAGCCAGGTCGGGTTCTCGCGTTTCTCGCCGTAGGTGATCAGCAGGCCTTCGTCGTCGATGCGCTCGTAGTTGACGTTGCCGATCATGTTGACGCCCTTCATCTTCAGCGTCGTACGGTGAATCCAGCCGGTGGTCTTGCCGAGGTTCTTGCCGATCTTGCCCTTCTTGCGTTGCAGCAGCGTGACTTCCCGCGCAGGCGGCTTCTGCTCTGGACGTTCTCTCGAGAGTCCGCCACGCGCTTCTGCGGGATCGACGACGCCCCATTCGGCGAGCCACTCGTCGAGATCCAGCGTCGATGATTCGCCTTCCTCGTGCACGAGGTATTCCGCGACGTCGAAGCCAATGCCGCCGGCGCCGATGATGGCGACGCGCTTGCCCACCGGCGCCTTTCTTCGCAGTACGTCGATGTAGTTCAGGACTTTCGGGTGATCCTGGCCTTCGATCTGCGGGTCGCGGGGCACGACACCGGTAGCCACGATCACACCGGCATAACTCTTCTCCTTGAGCTCCTCGGCCGTGACATGTCTGCCCAGCCGCAGGTCGATGTCGTGCAGCTCGACCTGGCGCTTGTAGTAGCGAAGCATCTCGTGGAACTCTTCCTTGCCGGGGATGACTTTGGCCAGGTTGAGCTGGCCGCCGATCTCCGTCGCCGCATCGTAAAGATCGACGAGGTGGCCGCGCTCTGCCAGCACCAGCGCCGCAGACAGTCCGGCCGGCCCTGCGCCGAC
The DNA here is from genome assembly GCA_030066655.1 of Woeseiaceae bacterium. GTDB lineage: Bacteria > Pseudomonadota > Gammaproteobacteria > Steroidobacterales > Woeseiaceae > UBA1847. The sequence continues at coordinate 3,967 of JASJBE010000030.1, forward strand.
AACCGCAAAGCGACGTCTTGCTCGCGAGCGCTCGTAGTTCAGTTGCGTTTCGTGGCAGGCACGCGGGTTGACGAGGCAGCTGCTCATCTTGTTGGAGAATGTGTGGTCGAGGCAGGCCTGGTTGCAGGCGATGCAGACGTTGATCTCGTCCGCGCGTCCTTCACGTGCCTTACGGACGAAGTCGGGATCGGCCAGCAACGGCCTCGCCATCGAGACCATGTCGGCGTCGCCCCTGGCGAGGATCTCCTCGGCAACGGCCGGCAGGTTGATGCGATTGGACGTGACCAGCGGGATGCTGACTTCTTCCTTCATTTTCCGCGTCACCCACGTGAACGCGCTGCGCGGGACCGATGTGGCGATCGTCGGTACGCGTGCCTCGTGCCAGCCGATGCCGGTATTGATGATCGTTGCGCCGGCATCTTCGATCGCCTTGGCCAGCATGACGGTCTCCTCCCACGTACTGCCGTCGGGAATGAGATCGATCATCGACAGGCGATAGATGATGATGAAATCGTCGCCGACCGCCTCACGCGTGCGCACGACGATCTCTACGGGTAAGCGCATGCGCTGCGAGTAGTCGCCGCCCCACTCGTCGCTGCGCTGGTTCGTGTGCGTGACGAGGAATTCGTTGATGAAGTAACCCTCGGAGCCCATGATCTCGACGCCGTCGTAGCCGGCTTCACGCGCGCGTGTCGCGCAGTTCACGAACGCCTGGATCTGCTTTTCGACGCCGGCCGCCGACAGCTCGCGCGGCGTGAACGGCGTGATGGGCGAACGGATGCGCGACGGTGCGACCGCGAGTGGGTGATAGGCATACCGTCCGGCGTGCAGGATCTGCAGCGCGATCTTGCCGCCTTCCGCATGGACCGCGTCGGTTACGCCGCGATGCTTGCCGGCCTCACCACGCGTCGTCAGTTTGCCGGCGAAAGGCTTGACCCAACCGGCCCGGTTCGGCGCATAGCCACCGGTGACGATCAGGCCGACTTCACCGCGCGCTCTCTCGCGAAAGTACGCGGCGAGGCGATCGTGCTGATTACCGTCTTCGAGGCCCGTGTGCATCGAGCCCATGAGGACGCGGTTCTTAAGTTGCGCAAACCCAAGATCCAGTGGCTCGAACAGGTGGGGGTAGTCAGTCACTTAAGCCTTTCTACGACCGTGGTGATGCCCTGTCCCATGCCGACGCACATCGTGGCGACACCCAGCGTGCCTTCGTTCTGCCGCATGACGTTCAAGAGCGTGCCGGTGATGCGCGCGCCCGAGCAGCCGAACGGATGTCCGAGCGCGATAGCGCCGCCGTGTAGATTGACTTTGCTGTCCATGACTTCGAGCAGGTTCAGGTCCTTCAGGACCGGCAACGCCTGCGCCGCAAATGCCTCGTTCAGTTCGACGTGATCGATGTTGTCGATGGTGAGTCCGGCGCGCTTCAGCGCCTTTTTCGTCGACGGCACCGGGCCGTAGCCCATGATGGACGGGTCGACGCCCGCGACGGCCATTGCACGAATGCGTGCCAGCGGCTCGACACCTAGCGCCTGCGCCCGCTCGGCGGACATGACGATCATGCAGGATGCGCCGTCCGTGATCTGCGAGGAGCTGCCGGCCGTGATCGTACCGTTCGCCGGGTCGAACACGGGCCTCAGTTGCGCGAGGCCTTCAACGGTTGTCTCGGGACGGATCGTCTCATCATTCTCGACCAGGACTTTGAAGCCGTTGGCGTCGTGTCCCTCCATTGGGATGATTTCGTCAGAGAACTCGCCGGCGACGGTCGCTGCATGTGCCCGCTGGTGCGAACGCGCGGAAAACGCGTCCTGCGCCTCGCGCGTGATGCCGTGCATGCGACCCAGCAGTTCAGCGGTCAGACCCATCGAGCCGGCCGCCTTCGCCGCGTGCTTCGACAGGGCCGGGTTGATGTCGATGCCGTGCATCATGTCGACGTGGCCCAGGTGCTCGACGCCACCGACGACGAACATGTCGCCGTTGCCGGTCATGATCGCCTGCGCCGCGCTGTGCAGCGCCGACATCGACGAGCCGCACAATCGATTAACCGTCTGAGCGCCGACTTCATTCGGCAGCACCGACAGAATGGTGATCATGCGTGCGACGTTCATGCCCTTTTCGAGGGTCTGCATGACGCAGCCCCACAGGACGTCTTCGACGTCGGCCGGGTCCAGTTTCGGGTTCCGTGCGAACAGTCCGTCGATCAGCGCCGCGGACAGGTCGTCGGCGCGGGTGAAACGGAAACAGCCGTTCTTCGAGCGACCCATCGGGGTGCGCGCAAAGTCGACGATGACTGCATCTCTCGGATTCAGGTTCATATCAGTTCTCCTGCTGCTTATCCGAAGAAGGCGCCGCCGGAGGCCGCCATCTCGCGCAGTTTGTCAGTGGGTTCGTACATCGCGCTCAAGTCTCCCGCGTTGCCGGCCAGTTCGTCGGCCCGGGCCACGAAGTTCGCTATCCCTAAGTCGTCAATGTAGTGCAGGGCGCCACCGCGGAAAGGCGGGAAGCCGATGCCGTAGATCAGCGCCAGGTCGATGTCCGTCGCAGAGTCCGCGATGCCGTCTTCGAGGCAGCGCACTGCCTCGAGGCACATCGGGATCATCATCGAATCGACGATGTCTTCCGCGCTCATCGACTCCTGGCCGTCCATGATCGGCGCCAGCAGTTCGGCCACCGATGCATCCACGACCTTCTTCGGCCGGCCCTTCTTGTCCTTCTCGTAGGCGTAATAGCCGCGACCGTTCTTCTGGCCGAGGCGGTCGTTCTCGAACATGACTTGGTGACTCGTCTTGAAGTCGTACTTCATGCGGTCCGGGAAGCCTTCGGCCATGACCGCACCTGCATGCACCCCGGTATCGATACCGACGACGTCGCAGAGATACGCCGGTCCCATCGGCCATCCGAATCGCTCCATCGCCTTATCGATCGCGACAAAGTCGACGCCGCGCTTGACGAGGCCCATAAACGCGCCGATGTACGGCGACAGCACACGGTTCACGAGGAAGCCCGGGCAGTCGTTGACGACGACGGGCTTCTTGCCCATCGCCAGCGCATACGCCACGGTCCTCGCGATCGCTTCGTCGCCGGACTTGTCGCCACGAATGACCTCGACCAGCGGCATCCGGTGCACCGGGTTAAAGAAGTGCATGCCGCAGAAATTCTCGGGGCGCTCGAGCGGTTCGGCCAGGTAGCTGATCGAGATCGTCGACGTGTTCGACGCGAGGATCGCATCGTCACGAATCTGTTTCTCCGTCTCGGCCAGCACCGCGTGCTTGACCTTCGGATTCTCGACGACGGCCTCGACGACGACGTCGACGCTGTCGAACCCGTCATAGCCAAGCGACGGCTGAATCTTCGCCAGGACGCCGGCCATCTCTGCTGACGTCATGCGTCCGCGCTCGACCTGCTTGGACAGAAGCTTGCCGGCTTCCGACAGGCCAAGGTCCAGGCCCGCCTGCGCGATGTCTTTCATGATGATCGGCGTGCCCTTGGCCGCGGACTGGTAGGCGATGCCGCCGCCCATGATGCCGGCGCCGAGCACGGCGGCGCGCTCCACCTTGCCGCCCTGTTTCGCAAGACCCTTGGCCTTCTTGGACAGCAGCTGGTCGCCGAGGAACAGCCCGACGAGGTTCTTTGCCGTGGGCGTCTGCGACATCTTCGCGATACCGCGCGCTTCTTCTCGCAGCGCGTCGTCGCGACCCATGCCGGCGGCCTTCTCCATGACCTTGATCGCGGTCACCGGGGCAGGGTAGTGCGGTCCCGCCTGGCCGGCGACGAAGGCCTTCGACGTTTCGAACACCATCGTGGCTTCGATCTTCGACAGCTTTAAAGGCTCCTGCTTCTCGCGACGCCGGGCCTTGAAGTCCAGCTTGCCGTCGATGCACTGGTTCAGCAGCGAGACGGCTGCGTCATTCAGGAGCTCAGGTGCAACGACCGCGTCGACGGCGCCGGCCTTCAGCGCGACCTCCGCCTTCTGGTCCTTACCGGACGCGATCCACTCGATCGCGTTGTCGGCGCCAATCAGCCGCGGCAGCCGCAACGTGCCGCCGTAGCCCGGGATGATGCCCAGCTTGGTCTCCGGCAACCCGATCTTCGCCGTCGCGGACATGACGCGATAGTCGCAGACCAATGTCATCTCGAAGCCGCCGCCCAGCGCGATACCGTTGATGGCCGCGACCGTCGGAACGGCTAAGTCTTCGAACACGTTGAAGACCTCGGCATTGATGCCGAAGATACGCTCTGCGAGTTCGTCTTCGTTGCCGCCGAACAGGCTGCCGAATTCAGTGATGTCGGCGCCGACGATGAAGACCGGCTTGCCGGACGTGACGATCACGCCCTTGACGGAGTCATCAGCCGCGATCGCCGCAGTGGCTTCCTTCAGTTCATTGACCGTCAACGCATTGAACTTGTTGACCGAGTCATCCTTCAGGTCGAAACAGAGCTCTGCGATACCGTCGGATACCGCGACGGTGATCGCCTTTCCCTCGTAAATCATTCTTGTCATCTCCCGTTTAGCTCACGGTCCCAACACATGAGCTTTGTAGTACTGCTTTATCCCATGCAATCAGAACATGAACTCGTCTTCGTCCAGCTTCATCAGCGAATCCGGCCCGGCCTGCATCGTTTCAAGCAGGGTAGTCGTGCGCGGCAGGATTTTCGCGAAGTAAAACTCCGCCGTCTGAATCTTCGCACGATAAAAGGCCTCTTCCGTCGTTCCTTCATCGAGCCGCTTGTACGCGGCCTTCGCGCTGGCGGCCCAGGCGACGCCCAGTAACACGTAGCCCGAGAACATGATGTAGTCGACCGACGCAGCGCCGACGGCGTCGCGGTCTCGCATGGCGGCGAAGCCAATCTTACGCGTCAGCGACTTCCACTGCTTCGTCAGGCGCACCAGTTGCTTCAGGTAAGGCCTGAGCTCCTTTCGCTGATGCGAGCGCTTGCAGAATTCCAGGATGAAGCTCGTGACGGGCGCAAGCGCCTCGCCGCGTGAGCCGAGCACCTTGCGGCCTAACAGGTCCAGCGCCTGGATGCCCGTCGTGCCTTCGTAGAGCATGCTGATACGGGCGTCGCGTACGTTCTGCTCCGCGCCCCATTCATTGATGTAGCCGTGCCCGCCGAAGCACTGCAGGCCGAGGTTCGCGGCCTCGAATCCGGTCTCAGTCAGGAAGGCCTTAATGATCGGGGTCAGGAAGTTCAGCACGTGATTGGCCAGCTCGCGTGCCTCCGGGTTGTCCGACTTGGTCAGGATGTCGCCCTGCGTACTCGCGAAGTAAATCAGCGCGCGTCCACCTTCGGCAAAGGCCTTCTGCGTCAGCAGCATACGCCGCACGTCCGGGTGCACGATGATCGGATCGGCCGGTCCCGACGGGTTCTTCGGGCCGGACAGCGAACGCATCTGCAGGCGATCACGTGCGTAGGCCAGCGACTGCTGAAACGCAAGCTCGGAGTGGGCGAGGCCCTGCAGGCCGGTGCCGAGGCGGGCGAAGTTCATAAACGTGAACATGTAGTTCAGGCCCTTGTTTTCCTCGCCAATCAAAAAGCCCTTCGCGTCGTCGAAGTTCAGCACGCAGGTCGCGTTGCCATGGATACCCATCTTGTGCTCGAGCGAGCCGCACTTGACGCCATTGCGCTCGCCAATCGAGCCGTCCGCGTTCGGCAGGAATTTCGGCACGATAAACAGCGAGATACCCTTGGTACCCGGCGGTGCGCCGGCGACGCGCGCCAGCACGATGTGGACGATGTTCTCGGCCATGTCGTGCTCACCCGACGAGATAAAGATTTTCGACCCATTGATGGTGTAGCTGCCATCCGCCGCCAGTTCGGCCTTGGTTTTCATAAGCCCTAAGTCGGTACCGCAGTGCGATTCGGTCAGGCACATCGTGCCGGTCCACCGACCGCTGACCAGCGGTTCCATGTAGGCGGCCTTTTGTTCATCAGAGCCGTGCTCGTCGATGGTCTCCATCGCGCCGTGCGACAGGCCGGGGTACATCGCCCAGGACCAGTTGGCCGTACCGTTCATCTCACGGATCGGCAGGCCGATCGACATCGGCAGGTCCTGACCGCCGTATTCGGCGGGCTGGTCGAGCGTCGGCCAACCGCCCTCGACGTACTGTTCGTAGGCCTCCTTGAATCCCGGCGGCGTCTTGACCTCGCCGTCATCGCCGAGCTGGCAGCCGACAGTGTCGCCGACCGCGTTCAACGGAGCGATGACGTCCTCAGCGAACTTACTGATTTCACTTAAGATTGTGTCAATCAGCTCCTGGTTTGCCTCGTCGCAGCCGGGCAGGGATTCATAGTGCCGGTCGAAGTCCAGCAGGTCCTGGGTGACGAAGCGGATGTCGCGCACTGGGGCTTTGTAAACAGACATTTCGGGGTCTCCGGTAAGTTTGCGTACAGTTGTACGCACAACTGTACCATCTCTCTGTTAGACTTCAACCCAAGGCATCGCAACAAAGCCTTAACCTGGCGGAGAAAACACCGCCGCAACAAACAGATAGACGATGGATCCGAGAAAGATAAGAAAGGCCGAAACGCGCCAGCTGCTTTTGAGCGTGACGGCCGACGCGCTAGCCTCCGGCCGCAGCTTTGACACGATGAGTCTGCGCGAAGTTGCCAAGCTGGCCGGTATCGCGCCGACGTCGTTCTATCGGCATTTCCACGACATGGAAGATCTCGGACTCGCCCTGATCGCCGAGCACGGCAAGGCGCTGCTCGCGGTTATCGAAGACGTCAGGACGCACGTGACAGAAGGGCGCTCACTGATCCGGGCCTGGGTCACCGCCGTGTATGACTTTATCCTCGCAAAGCAGGGGCTCTCTCGCATGATCGTCAAGGAGAGCCTGTCGCCGGAGTCACCGTTTCGGGACGCTTCGGAGGGACTGTTCCTCGCAATATCCAGCGACCTTGCCGAGTACCTCGAGCAGGACGCGAGCCAGCGAGGCGTGCCCCTCGGCTACCCGCGGCTCGCTGCGAACGCGATGGTGTCGATGATGTTCACGTCCGGCATCGCGCTGTTGAACGCGCCGGAAGTCGACCGCGACCGGCACATCGATGCGGCCGTGATCAAGGTCAAGATGATCCTGCGCGGCGCCGAGTCTCTCGGCGACAAGTAGACGCGCCAGTGCTGGTTTATCGTCCGGCGGCCGACGGCGTGGGGCACATTAATTAGACATAACGAAAAAGCGCCCGCCGCGACCCATTCGCTCCTTTGCGCTTGAAGTCCCGCCTCGCGGTATCTCCGGGCGATCGTGTAGGTATTTACCGTAAATGCTATTGATAATGATTCGCATTAAGGATAATTTGCGCGTGGGAGATCCAATTCGGAAACACTTGATAATGAGAGCCGCCAAACTACTGGCAGCGTTGCCGCTGCTTCTCGCGTCTGGCCTCGCCAATGCCGAGGCTGCGGATGCAGCTTCCGGCGATTCGGCAGGCACCGAGGTCGATGAAATCATCGTCAAGGGCCGAACGCTGTCGATCGACAAGCTGAACTCGGTCAAGACGCCAACGCCGATTATCGATGTACCGCAAAGCCTGTCGATAACGACGAGCGAACAGATCCAGCAGCAGTCGTTCCAGAGCATCGGCGATGTCCTGCGCTACACGCCGGGCCTGTCGGTCAGCCAGGGAGAAGGGCATCGCGACGCCATCATCATCCGTGGCATCCAGACGACCGCCGACTTTTTCGTCGATGGAATCCGGGATGACGTTCAGTATTACCGGCCGCTCTACAATGTTGCTCAGATCGAGGTGCTGCGGGGCTCCAACGCGCTGTTGTTTGGTCGCGGCGGCGGTGGTGGTGTCATCAACCGCGTGCAGAAGCAGGCGAACCTCGATTCCCAGTTCACCAGCATAATCGGCGGCGTCGATTCCTTCGGTGCCTACACGACGAGCGTCGACACGAATTTCGTCACGAGCGACAACTCGGCGTTGCGCGTAAACGCCTATTACCAGTCACTGGAGAATCATCGCGACTTCTATGAGGGCGAGAGCTTTGCGATCAATCCCACGTTCAAGCTCGCGCTGAGCGACGTAGCGACGGCGACGTTCTCATATGAGTACATCGATGACGATCGCGGTGTAGACCGCGGTGTTCCGTCACAGAACGTTGACGGCGGCCCGGACGTACCGCTGGTCGGCTATGACGACACGTTTTTCGGTTCGGCCAGAGAGAACTTCACGACGCTCGAGGCGAACCTGTTTCGCGCCCGTCTCGATCATGAATTCTCGGAGGTGCTGCGCGGCAACCTTACCGCGCAATTCGCCGACTACGACAAGCTCTACCAGAACCTGTACGCCAGTGAAGAAGTCTTCGTTACCAATGGCGTCTTTGGCGAGGTTGAGCTCGACGGTTATCTCGACACGACCGCTCGCGAGAACATGATTATCCAGGCCAACCTGGTCGCAGAATTCGCGACGGGTGGCATCGACCATACGCTGCTGTTTGGCATCGAGCTTGGCGACCAGGAAACCGAGAACGCGCGTCGAGACAACGTGTTCGCAGACAATGGCGCCGACCAGCTCGTCATACCGTTCACGGACCCGCTGCAGGTCCCGGCTTTCGCTTTCTCGAACCCGGTGCGTGATCGGGCGTCCGAAGTCAGCTTTGCCTCTATCTACCTCCAGGATCAGCTGGACCTGACCGGCAACTTCAAGCTGGTCGCCGGGCTGCGCTACGACGAGTTCGACATCGACGTGCTCGACATCATCGAGCAGAACAATGGCGACGCGATCGACGGCAACTTCACGCGCAAAGACAGTGAAGTGACACCGCGCCTCGGCCTGATCTACAAGCCCGCCGAGAATATGTCGATTTACGCGAGCTACTCGGAGACCTTCCTGCCGCGTTCCGGCGACCAGTTCCTGACGCTGAGTCTCGACTCAGAGAGTACGCGCCCGCAGTTCTTCGAGAACAGGGAGGTCGGCGTCAAATGGGATATTCGCGAGGACCTGAGCGTCACCGCCGCGCTGTTCGAGCTCGAGCGCGAGAGTTACACGTCGGTGGATCCGGAAGATCCTGCACAGCTGATCGTCGTCGAAGGCTCCGAGACTTCGGGCTTCGAGCTGGAATTGGCCGGTCGCCTGACGGATTTCTGGACAATCACGGCGGGCTACGCGAACCTCGATGGCGTCGTGCTGCGTGTCGATGGCACTGGCAACAGCGGCAACGTTACGCGCCAGACGCCGGACAACATGTTCTCGATCTGGAATACGTTCACCGTCAATGACAGCCTGAGCTTCGCTTTCGGCGCCAATTACCAGGACAGCTTCTTCATCCGCGAGGACAATTCCGTCGAGGTGCCGGGCTACACGCGCGTAGACGCAGCCGCGTACTACGATGTGTCTGATCGGCTTCGGCTGCAGCTCAACGTCGAGAACCTGCTTGACGAAGACTATTACCCGGACGCTCACAGCAACGACAACATCACGACCGGCGAGCCGGCGAACGCAAGGATCACGGCGATCTATACGTTCTGACCGTTCGCAAATTCGTTGCAAAGACCAGAAAGCCCTCCTCGTGAGGGCCTTTCTTCTTGCTGCCTCTTAGGTCAGGTCGGGTTTCCGCTAGAAGCGAAACACAAGCCCGGCACGTGCTTCCCACTGCGTGAGCGTTTTGGCATCGACCGTGATCAGGCAGGCGGCACCACCTGCATCCAACCGGCAGAAGAGCTGACTGTTACTATCGAGAAAGGTCGTGAACGCGCGCGCTTCGAGACGAACGCCGAGGCGTTTCGTTGCATTGAATTGCCAGCCGCCGCCGAGAGATGCTGAGAAGAAGGTCTCGGAACCGAACCCGGACAGGTCCGGCCTAAAGCGCGTGGCGCCGAGTGTCAGGGCGACAAACGGCCGCACGTCGTCACCGTCGAAAAGGTAGGTGCCACCGAGCTGGAAGTAGTCGACGTCGAGATCCAGTATCGGGTCCCCGACTGACAGGCCCTCCGTGTCGACTGACGTGCTCTGCCGTCCGAGCAGAAACTCCCACTGCGTATTGGCATCGACCCGCCCGTTGATGATCAGGCCGAACGCGTTGGATTCCTGCAGGTCGAATTCGGTTTCGCTGGCCTCGTCAGCGAAGCTACCGCCCACGCGATAACCCGCGTAGGGCGTGACCTCGTAGCGAAGCGGCTGACTCTGCGCGATCGCAGGCGCGGCGAGTAGCAGGCTGAAAAGGCCCAGTATCAGCGCGGCCACGACGCCGCCAAAGTTAGACGATTCATGTGTGTTCATGCTCTCACAGTGTACCGGAACGGCTGCCTGACGTATTCGGGTTGTCTCTCCGGCAAGCGTTTTCTGGGTCCGGTCTTGCTTCGGCTGGGTTGTCCGGACGCGTACCTGCGGTACGCCACGATTTCCAATAAGGTCGATGCTCGCTACTGTCTTGAGGTAAGCAGGTCTTTTCTGAGGGGGATCATTATGGCTTCACTTCGTCTTTTTGTCCTGTCCGCGGCATCCCTGGCCCTCGCGGCCTGCGGCGGCGGGTCGTCAAACGACGCCAATCCACCAGCGCCCGTCAGCGTCGATGACGTCGTTGCCGCATCGGAATCGACGAAGCGTCGCAACGCGTCGGTCGAAGAATACCTGCCGTTTGACGACACGCGCGACTTCGAGAATGCGAGACGCGGCTTCATCGCGTCGCTTGCGACCGGCAAGGTCCTGACGGCCGACGGCAAGGTGTCCTACGACACGACGCAGTTCGATTTTCTCGAAGGCGATGCCCCTGACACCGTGAACCCCAGCTTCTGGCGGCAGAGCAAGCTGAACGCCATGGACGGCCTGTACGAAGTGGGTGAGGGCATCTACCAGGTGCGCGGCATCGACCTCGCGAACATGTCGTTTATCCGCGGTGAGACTGGCTGGATCGTTATTGATCCACTGACGATGGTCGAGCCCGCGCAGGCTGGCCTCGCACTGCTGCGCGAGCATGTTGAAGACCTGCCGGTCAGCGCCGTGATCATTACGCATTCGCACGCCGACCACTTCGGCGGCGTCAGAGGCGTTATCAGCGAGCAGGAGATCGAGGCACGCGGCGTCGACGTAGTAGCGCCCGAGGGTTTCTTCGATGCGTCCGTCAACGAAAACCTGATGGCCGGCAACCACATGACCCGGCGAGCGATGTACATGTTCGGCAACCTGCTGCCGAAATCGGCGGAGGGGTCGGTGGGGTCCGGCCTGGGCACGACGACGGCGGTGGGCACGCTGACCATCATCGAACCGACGATCGAGATCACGGAGACGCTGACTGAGTTAACGGTGGACGGTGTCGATATGGTCTTTATGAATACGCCGGGTGCCGAGGCGCCGGCCGAGTTGATGTTTTATATGCCGGACAAGAAGGCGTTTTGCCAGGCAGAGATCATCAACCAGACGCTGCACAACCTGCTGACGCTGCGCGGCGCCGAGGTCCGCAGCGGTCTTTTATGGTCGAAGTACATTCATCAAGCCCTCGAGTTGTTCGGCGACGAGGTCGAGATTTCTTTCGGCAGCCACCACTGGCCGACCTGGGGCAACGAGGAGATCATCCACTTCTGGAAGGTCCAGCGCGACACCTACCGCTATATTCACGACGAGGTCTTGAGACTCGCTAATCACGGGTACACCCTGCACGAAGTCGGCGATGCCGTGACGCTGCCCGACAGCCTGGCCCGCGAGTTCGAGAATCGTGACTACTACGGCACGGTCAACCACAACGCAAAGGCCCAGTACCAGCTGTACTTCGGCTACTTCACCGGCAACCCGGCCATGCTGTTTGAGCTCCCGCCTGAACAGGCCGGCGTCAAGTTTGTCGAGTACATGGGGGGTGCAGACAACGTCATCGAAAAGGCGCAGAAGGACTTCGATACCGGTGAATACCGCTGGGCGGCAACGGCGCTCAACCATGTCGTCTTTGCCGAGCCGGAGAACATGACGGCGCGAAGGCTGCTCGCCAACGTTTACACACAGCTCGGCTACCAGTCAGAGAGCGGGCCATGGCGCAACTTCTACCTGACCGGCGCGAAGGAGCTCCGTGAAGGTGTGCAGGCCCTACCGGTGCCCAACACGATGTCCGGAGACATCGTCAGGAACCTCGACCTCGAAGCCTACCTCGACTTCCTCGCCGTCAGCCTGAATCATCCGGAAGCGGCGGGGCGCGTCATCACATTGAACTACGTTTTGCCCGATCGTGGCGAAGAGTTCGTCCTGTACATCGAGAACGGTGTGCTCAATTACACGCTGGGCAAGCAGGCCGATGACGCTGATGCGACCGTTACGATCGACCGGCAAGTGCTCGACAACATCAACCTCGGCGCGACGACGATCGTCGACGCGATTCAGGCAGGCGATGTGACCGTCGACGGTGACAGCGCCAAGTTCATGGAATTCCTCGGACTGCTGGACCGATTCGATCTCTGGTTCAATATCGTTACGCCCTGAGCATCGAGCGTAGCAATGCATCGAATTGGCGCGGCCTGCTGACCAGGCGGCCGCGCCAGCTATTGTCATCTGTCCTTCTTCACCCGCACGACAGCGACCGACAAACGTGCCACGCAAACGGGTGTTCCGTCCTCGGTCTCAATGTCGATCGACCAGAACTGCATTCGGTATCCGATGCGTATCGGGCGTGCCGTGCCGATGACCTTTCCGCTGCGCACCGGGCTCAGGTGCGTCGCATTCAGGTCTACGCCAACGACCGAGTAGCCGTCTTCGCAGGTTAGCGCCCCGCCGATTGAGCCCAGAGACTCGGCCAACACGCAAGACACGCCACCGTGTAACAGGCCGTAAGGCTGGTGCGTGCGACGCTCAACATCGAGTTCAGCGCGAATGTAGTCGTCTCCGATATCTGTTACGCGAATGCCAAGAACATCACTGGCGGTTCCTTTTGACATCTCGTTAAACGCATCGAGGTCGACTTGCTTTTTCCAGAGGCTCATCGTGATTGGTCTCAGTCATGATCTGATTGGTATGTCTAAACATGATACCGCGCAAGAGGCCTGGCGCGGACATCAAGCATGCCGCCTTCTAAAGCCTCGCTGATGCCCGGGCGTGGTCGACGGCGTTGCCGAACGGGAACAGCACCCTGGGTTTTCGCCTGCCATTCAAGGTTGCGCCGATGAAGGTTGAGCGAACGAGGAGGTCGTACAAGACCAGGGACAACAGGATCGTTATCGCCGAAATGGACACGAGCTTCAACGACCAATGGAGCGGCAGCTCGGCAAATGCAACTTGCAGCCACACGACGATCGGCAGGTGCACGAGGTACAGCCAGTAGGATGCATCGGCAACGTATCGAACGATGCCGCTTTGACGGTCGAGAAAGCGCTTAAAGAGCCCGATAGTCAGTGCAATAAGTGACCACATCATGACTGCGTAGCTCATACCGTATGCGGCCTTGATCAGCGTGTAGTGCTCGAGGCCGGTGTCTCGCTCATAGCCGACGAGAATTATCGACGCCGCGATCGCGATAACACAGAGAGCAAACCGCGCCCACGTCAGCCGCGCAAACTCCTCGATCAGCCCACGACTTCGATGCAACATCCAGCCGAACAGGAAGAAGCCCAGGTAGATCAGAAAGACCGACAGGTCCGGGGCGAGCGACTTGTCCGGCGTGTCGAGGCCCCAGTGACCCATGAACCAGAGGCATGAGGCCGTTGGGATGGAAACAACGACAAGCGCGAACCTCGACCGCGACAGCCATGCAGTGATCGAGTCCGCGACTCCCGAGAGCTTCTGTTGCAGTGGCGCGTACAGGCTGACGATCTGGCGCAGCGTCAGGGCAATCGCAGTGACGAGAGTCAGGTAGTACAGGAACCAAAGGTGAGTGCCGACAAACAGCCCCGCCGGCAGCTGGCCCAGTGAGGCGAACCCGAGCGTGAGTCCTTTGAGGATGTCGGCTTCGCCCTGCATGCTCTCCGCGCCAATAATCCAACCGGAGACGAGCAGCGGCCGCAGGACAAACCAGAACACCGCGAACGGAATCACGATCCGTACGAACCTCGACTTCAGAAACGCCTTCGCGCCCTTCCCGTGAAACGTCATGTGGCTGAAGAAGCCCGCGACGAGGAAGAACAATGCCATGCGAAACGAGTGGCTGACGAGCGAGAAGGCGGATACGACGGCGCTGGTCGAGATATCCATAACGGCCCAGCCGATGTAAACCGGCAGGAACGACAGGCTCGAATGAAAGACGATCCCTAAGATCAGTGCGGACGCGCGCACTGCGTCGAGGTAATCCAGCCGATTGTCTTGCGCTGCAGCGACCATGATCAGTAGAAGCTCACTTCGTCGAGTTCGAAGTCGTAGGCGCCGTTCTGCACATCGAAGGCGACGATGCTCAGGCTCTGGATGTTCGTCGTGTTGAGTGCCGTCTGCTCCGACCACGTGCGCTTCATCGACTTGAACGGGATCTTTACCTCGTGGAACTCACCGTCCGCTTTAGCCGCAATGGGTGCGGCGTGATAGTCGAAGTTCGTCACGTCCATACTGTTGGCCGAGACCGACAGCATGCCCTTGTTGATCTTTATGCGCAGCCGCACCCCTTCAAACTGGCTGGCGTCCTGCGGCACGCCCTCTGGATCGAGAATCAGAACGGAGCTGGCCCAGCCGGGCTGGCCGCGCGGCGGTGCGATCTCACCCGAGACTGACAGGACACCGTCCGACACCTCAGGCGTCATCGACGTGCGGCCACCCGCCATCGAGTCGTTAAGAAACTGTCGTGCGACGCCGGCGCTGTTGAGCTTTGCATGGCTGAAGTCGTCGACGAGTGGAGCGAGACCCTCGGCGGCGCCGTGGCTCGGGGATGCCATCAGCGCTGCCAGTGCGAGGCCCGGCGCAAGGGAGCAAGCTATACTTTTGAGCGATTTCATAGTGTTCCTTCCGTAAGGTCTAAGTAGTTGATCGCTCCAGGGCCCGTAATCCAGCGCCTTGAAGCGGTGTTCGGTAACTAAGTGCCCTCTTCTGGCCAAAAGGTGACAAGAAAACCCAAGAAAGCTCGAAAAAGCCCCGAAATCGTGGCGGATTCCTCCAAATACGCGGTTTGCGACAGAAATTTGTCACCTTTTGCTCAGAAGAGGGCACTTAAGCGGTAACGAACCCGTGAGAACCGATAATGAGATTGTTCGAAAGACCAACGATAAGCGCTGACATGAACGACGCAGGCCTCGTGCTCGCCTCGCTGGGCGGCGACCGCGATGCCTTCGGGCACATCGTGTCGCGCTACCAGAGCCTGCTGTGTTCGCTCGCCTACTCGTCGATTGGTGACTTGAACCACAGCGAAGATGTCGCCCAGGAAGCGTTCGTCGAGGCCTGGGGCAAACTCGATACGCTGAAGGAGCCGGACAAGCTGAAGGCATGGCTGTGCGGCATCCTGCGTTTCAAGGTCAGCCGTTTTCGGCGCAAGGAAGCCAACCAGCCCGTCAAGAACGCTGAAGTACTCGAGGAAGATCGCGGGCACGGGGCCAGGGACACGAAGACCGAGGACGCTGTGATCCGCGATGAAGAGCAGGTCCTGCTGTGGGAGGCGATGGAAAACGTGCCCGACACCTATCGCGAAGCCCTGGTCCTGTTCTATCGCGAAGACCGTTCGACAAAGCAGGTCGCCGAAGACCTGGATCTGACCGAAGATGCCGTCAAGCAGCGCCTGTCCCGAGGCCGCAAGTTGCTGCAGGCCGAGATGACGCGTTTCGTCGAAGGCGCACTGGAGAAAAGCAAGCCTGGCGCCACGTTCACGGCAGCGGTGCTGGCCGTGATTTCGGCAATACCGCCACCTGCCCAGGCCGCCTCGGCAGGCGCCGTCGCAGCGAAAGCCGCGCACTGGCTCAAGTGGACGAACCTGCTGACCCTGTTAGCGGCATTCTCCGGCGTCATCAGTGCCTTCTTTGGACTGCGGGCGAGCCTGGACCAGTCGCGGACCCAGGCAGAGCGTCGACGAATAATCAGAATCGTTACGGTGATGTTCTTCTACCCGGTCTTATTCTGCGCCGCGCTGTTCGGCCTTCGACAGTTGGCGTTGCATTCCGGTCTGCCGGTCCACCAGGTGGCTATCGCATCGCAAGTCCTCGTACTTGGGTTTGCAGCCAGCTACGTTTTCCTGTCTGTGGTCATACTGAACGGACTGCGGATGCTACGGGCCCAACAGCGTGAGCTGTTTCCGGAGTCGTTCAAGGACGAGGTTGACCAGGTCGGTTCGAAGGCTCGGGAAGTCAAGAGTAAGACTTACATCGCCGGTGTGCCGTTGTTCCACTTCCGCTTTGGTGCGCCAGAGAAAGACGACGCCCCGGTGGTCGGCTGGATCGCCGGCGGTGGTGACAGGGCCTATGGCCTGCTGTTCGCCTGGGGCGGCATCGCCGTCGCGCCGGTCAGCGTCGGCATCGTCTCGTTCGGCCTGTTCAGCATCGGCGCGGTCGGATTCGGCCTGTTCGGTGTTGGCGCCGTAGGTATCGGCATAATCGGATTCGGCTCAGCCGCGGTGGCCTACAAGGCGTACGCCTCGCTGTCGGCACTTGGCTGGAGCAGCGCGTTCAGCCCGGGCATCTCGGTCGCAAAGGAGGCGGCGATCGGACCGGTCGCCTATGCCGAGCACGTGAACAACGAGCTGGCTTTCGAGATCGCAAGCCTCGCCGCGATGGATCAAGTCTACCTGTGGATCTTAGGCGCCATTGCCGCGCTCGTGATCATTCCGGCTGCGTGGCACTCGAACACGGTGCGCAAGCGCATGAGGAAATAGAACAACGTAGGTCTGAATTGCCAGCGACATGGGTGGAAGGTCACGCCTGCTGGACCTTAATCTACAAAAGACGCCGCCGATTAGAACTGGCTATGCCCAGGGCGTCCGACGAGCCGGCTGTTCAATCGAGTTCGATACCGATGCCCAACGCGTAGGTCAGGTCCGTTTGCTGCTTGCCGACGGCCGGGTCTGATTCCCAGTTCCAGTTGAGCTGTGCGTTCAGGTAGATGTCGCCCCAGACATCCCACCGGATACCGGTCGTCGTGTCCGCGATCTGGTTTGAGCGACCCGTCAGGTACACCGTCAGGCGGTGGTTGTGATAGATCTCCATGTCACTGGTGACGTCGCGGCGGTAGGTCAGGTTCCACTGCGCGGTCGATGAGTCATTCGTGAACCCGGCGATGTTTTCCCGGACGCCGATCGCAGCCAGCGTCACCTCGAGCAGCCGGTCGGCGTCTTCAAAGAACTGGTAGCCGAAGCCGGCGCCCGCTGTG
Organism: Woeseiaceae bacterium; assembly: GCA_030066655.1. Taxonomy (GTDB): domain Bacteria; phylum Pseudomonadota; class Gammaproteobacteria; order Steroidobacterales; family Woeseiaceae; genus UBA1847. The sequence continues at coordinate 21,154 of JASJBE010000030.1, forward strand.
AATCGATCGGTCAGTTGCCGGATCGGGTCTCGTTCGTAGCCGATACCGGAACCTAGAAACCAGCTGTCGGAGAAGAACCAGCTGTAAAAATAACTGCTGTTGTATTGTTCCTTTGTAACGAGCTCGTCCTGCTCTTTTCTGTCGAAACGCAGGTCCAATTCGTGACGGTGATCGCCGAACTTGACTCTGCCATAGCCTTGCCACAGGAAGTCGTTCGTCTCCGTGTTGCCGCGGGACCCACCCAATGACAGGTCAGATCGCGTTTCCCACTCGAAATGCACTTCAGGTTCCTCAAGCTCTTCGACGTCAGTTAAAGCCAACGGCACCGTGGCCGTCTCGTTGATCAGCACCATGGCCCCCGACTCATCCTGGCCGAATCGACCGGTCAATTCCGAGTCGTCGCGGAGCTTGATCTCAACGTCTCCGTCGGTCTCGATTCGCTCAACGGATTCCATTTTCACCGCAAACTCGTCGGCGTAGTCCGACTCGATGAACAGCTCGCCGTCCCATATTCGTTTGATTGATCCGGTGATCCGGTCGCCGTTCTGCATGTAAAGCACATCGGCATCGGCTGTCGTTATGGCGCCGAACAGAGCTAGTGAAGCGCCCCAGTGATATCGTCTTCTGTTCATTTGTTTGTTCATGGCCCTGCGGCTATCGGGTCAACAGGAATTCCGCCACCGCCTGGTAGGCCGGTAGCGACGTGGGATCGATTCTCGCGTTCTTCGCCGTCGGGAAGGATGCGAAACGGACAATCACCATGTCCGCCTTTGGGTCGACGTAGATTGTCTGGCCGTAGACACCGCGAGCCGCGAAGGCGCCGTGTTCGTTGTGCAGTAGCCACCACATGCTGCGGTAGCTGCCGCCCTTGAGCGTCGTATAGCCGGCCTTTGCAAACGCGCTTTTGCTGCCGCCTTCTCGAATATTGGCGACAACCTCCGGGCTGAATAGTCGTTGGCCGTTCAGTTCACCCTCGTTAAGCATCAACAGGCCGACGCGCCCGAGGTCCCGCAGCCCTGCGCTCAAGCCACCGCCAGCGAACGCTGTGCCCTTGCCGTCAACGGTCATGTACGCATCCTGCTCGGCGCCCATTCGACTCCAGATTCGCTCGGACAAGAGCTCGGTGACTTCCTTCCCGGAGACCCGGGAGACTATCCAGCCGAGCGCGTCAGTGTTAATGGTCTTGTAGTGAAAGGCATCTCCATGTTCGCCTTCGGGCATCACCGTCTGCAGGTACTCGAAATACCCGTCGGGGCCGTCGTAGCCTTCGGGTTTAGGCAACGGACTGGCCGCGCGCGAGTAAATCCAGATGTCAGCCTTCGGATCCGAGTAGTCCTCGCTGTAGGCCAGACCGGTCGTCATATCCATGACCTGGCGCACGGTCGCGTTCCCGAATGCGCTGTCGGCAAGTTCCGGGACGATGTCTGAAACGAGCGCCGTATCATCAAGTTTCCCTTCGACGACCAGGATCTCGGCGAGCAGGCCGGTCATCGATTTGGTCATCGACATGGCGCCATGCTTACCCCTTTCGTTGAGGCAGCCCGAGTAGCGCTCATAAACGATCCTGCCCTTGTGAATGATAAGAATCCCGTCCGTGTAGTTGGCCTCGAGCGACTCTTTCCATGTCATATTGTTCCGGCTACCCATCGGCCGGAACGTGAGATTATCGATGGCAGCCTCGTCGAGGTCGTAGTCGAGCGGCGCTGGTGCGCCGATGCCGCGGCTGACCCGTTCGGTGGGTAGCAACTCGCGGAAGTGACAGACGGTCCAACGAAGCTTGGGAAAGCTGAAGTAGTTGGAGTCCGGCTGCATAATCAGCTTGTCCGGCGCCGGCGGAAAACCCTGCATCCATCCTAACTCTCGTGGATCGGATTCATCAGCTGACAGGGGTTGCGCCGACACGCCAATTGCCGAAAAAGCGGTCAGATAAACCGTTACCGCGAGAAACCGGGCTCGCATCCCCGACAAATGAGCATTAAGGTTCTTCAACGCACGTACTCCTTATGACACTTGCTTGATGTGTGATGCTCGCGCTCAGGGTCGCGATAGTCGTTTTTCAGGATCAGGTTGTCGGTTTAACAAACCGATCGACACCGCACAATCCCTGATACAGACTGAGACAAACGCCTAGCGCGGTAAAGTTGAGAATGCTTAAAAGAGCATGTCGATCAGCACAACGGCGGTCGCCAGAGAGCGAAGCGCGTCTCTGTAGTCGATGCCGAGCTGCAGATTGACTGGCGCAACCATCTGGTGGGTGTGCCTCAAGCGGTGAAACGCGTGGTGCACGGATTCGCCCGGCCTGGACATGCGGGGAATGTTCCTGGCTTAACCATGTTTTGCGGGCCGGCGATCGACTGCACCTGATGCTCGGAGCCTGCACTAGGCTCCGCAATCCTTGAGCTGCCCTGTTTTCGCGTTACAATCTGGCCGACGTTCCGCCTGCAAGTTCCTCATCTTCGACATGGATGGTCAAGGCAAGTGAAAGAACGCACGACACCGACGTACCGCATTGGGGACTTCACGCTCGAGGTCGACAGCAATGCTCTGTTCTCAGCTGACACGACCCATCAGTTAGAACCATTGCAGGCAGAGCTGCTCGCCTATCTCGCCCGCCGTGCCGGTGAAGTCGTCAGTCTCGATGACCTGCTGAATGACCTGTGGAAAGGACGCTACGTCACCGAGAGTTCCATCTATCGGCAGATCTCACATCTGCGCCGCCTGCTTGGCGATGACGCGAATGAACCCGCCTATATTCAAACGGTGCGAAAGCGTGGCTATCGACTGATTGCCGATGTATCCGTACCTGCTGAGCCGCCTCAGACGGCCGTCGAGTCCGCTGAAGGCAGCGCGCCGCAGCCGCCACGCCGTGCGGCTCTCGCACTTGGCCTCGTCGTGATCGCCGCGCTCATAGCCGCGATGTGGCCGCGCCCAGACGAAAAGCCGGCGGAAGGCGATGCGGCTCAACCAGTCATCGCCGTGCTGCCGTTCGAATCGCTGTCGCCTTCGACACCCGAGTTCGTTGCCGACGGTCTCGCGAGGTCGCTGACCGACCGGCTGGCCGCTATCGACGGACTGCGTGTGATCGCCTATCCAAGTGTGCGCGCGGTAGCTAGCGAGCCGCCGACGAGCCTCGCCGAGCAGCTTGGCGCGAACCTGCTGGTGTCCGGCAACGTACTGTCGGACGACACCGAGGAGACCCTGCGCGTCACCAGCGCGCTGCTCGACCCGGCGAGCGGCGAGCAACTCTGGACACAGGATACCCAGCTGGCGGCTGACGACCTGTTCGGCCTGCACGACGAGGTGGCGAGAAACATCGCCGTCTACCTCGACATCGAGGTGAGCCAGGCTGCGGCACGGCGCTCGCGGGCTTTGCCTGCCGAGGTTTACTCGGCGCTGGTCGAAGCACGGGCGACGCTCGAGTCGGGTTACCAGGACGACACTCTGCGTGAGGCCGTCCGCCTCTTCACACTCGTGCTCGACCAATCCCCAGGCTTGGTCGAGGCACTGTCCGGGAGAGCTGTCGCCCACCTGCGCATCTACCACAACTATTACGATCGCAGCACGGAGAGACTCAGTCTTGCGCAAGAGGACGTTCGCCTGGCCCTTGAAGCGGACGGCGAAAGCGCCGAGGCACTGTTTGCGCGCGGCTATTATGAGTCGATCGCCGGCACGCCGTCGAAAGCCACGCCGTACCTGCGACGCGCCGTCCAGAAGCGACCCGGATCGGCGGGATTCCTGATGGCGCTGGGGCGCAATGAGTCCAGGATCGGCGAGCTGTCCAGTTCGCTTCGGCACCTGCGTGAAGCGGCGTCGCTCGACCCGCGCAATGCAAGGCTCTTCTTCGAGCTCGGTATCACCGAAATAGTTGCCAACCGGTTTCGCGAGGCCGAACGGAGTTTTGAGACGGCTATCTCGCTGTCGCCGGATCTGATCGAGGCGCACATCTACCTGACGCAGCTGTATGCCGTGTGGCTCGGCGACATCGACGCGGCGAGTACCGAGGCACGTACTTTGCAGGACAAGATCGGCAACGTCGAATTGATGAACCTGCTGCTGCAGCCGGGACTCTGGACGTTCTTCACCTATCTCGACGATGATTTCCACGCGCAGTTGCGATCGTGGGACGTCGACGAGGCCGGAGGCGACACGGCGTCGTGGTATCTCGCGATGGCACTTGCCGAGAGGCGGGTTGGTAACGGCGAGGCCGCGGACAACTTTTATCGTCTTGCGGCCGAGCTGCGCGAGGTCGATGTCGCCAATGCACCCAGCGACCCGTGGATCGCCACGGAACTGGCATGGGCATACGCCGGCGCAGGCAGGAAGCAGCTCGCCATAGACACGGTCGACCGGGTCGTGAGCCTCGCCCCAGCAGAAGTCGACGCTTGGAATAACGCCGATTTTCTGTGGGTCAGGGCGACTGTTTTAGCGATGCTGGATATGCAAAATGAGGCGATAGAACAAGCCTCCGCCGCCATTCAGTACCCGAGCGCGGTGACGCCTAAAGTCCTGAGCCTCGATCCCGGTTGGGATCGGATGTTTGACAACGAGCGCTTCCTTGCGCTGATGACAGAAGATCGCACGCAGTGGCGAAGACAGGGTGAGGCCGGGGGCGACGACTGAGCGCTTGCCCCCGGATTCTGCCCCGGTCAGTCGTAGACGATTAGTTCGATATCGATCGCGAA
>JASJBE010000141.1 GCA_030066655.1 Woeseiaceae bacterium
CTCTATTCGTTGGCCTTCTTGGCCGGGGTTTCAACATCCTGGTCGTCGTTCACACCGACCATCATGCGAGGGACGGGATCGATCGATTCGAGCTTGTCCATGGCTCTTTTCTCATGCACACCGAGTTCGGTGAACTTACGCGCTCCCGGGAGGACTTTGCGTTCCAGCGAGCCGACCGCCTTGTTGTAGGTCTCGACACTGGTTGCAAGCTGTTTTCCAAGCCTGTTCATATGACTGACATAGACTGACAAGCGCTCGTGCAGCGCTTCGGCGAGCTTACGGATCTCCTCGGCGTTTGAGGCAAGCGACAGCTGGCGCCATCCGTAGGCGACGGCTTTCAGGAGTGCAACGAAACTTGTGGGCGTTGCGAGGATGATCTGCTGCTGCAGTGCATACTCGATCAGCTCCGGATCCTCATTCAGGGCCGCACTCAGAAACTGGTCGCCAGGTATGAAGAGGATCACGAACTCCGGGCTGTTCGAGAACTGTGCCCAGTAAGCCTTGGACGAGAGCGTCCGGACATGTTCCCTGACCTTGCTGGCATGCCGCTTGAGCCCCAGTTGGACCTGCGCGTCGTCTGTGGCCTCGACGGCCTCAAGGTACGCGTCCAGTGGCGTCTTGACGTCGACGACCAGCTCGCGGTTATCCGGCATACGCACGATCATGTCCGGGCGAATGACCTGGGAATCGTTGGCGGTATGCACCTGTTCCTGGAAGTCGCAGTGTTCGACCATGCCCGCGAGCTCGACGAGTCGCCGCAGCGTGATCTCACCCCAGCGGCCCCGAACTTCCGGCCGGCGCAGCGCCTTGACGAGGTTCTGCGTCTCCTGCGTCAGTGAGCGTTGGCCGCTCTGCATGGCTTCCAGCTGCTCCCTGATGCCACCGTAGGCCTCGCTGCGCGCCTTCTCGAGCGCCGAGATCTGCTCCTGCGAGGCCTTGAGTGCATCGCGGATCGGCTTCACGAGGTTCTCGACCGCTTTCTCACGTTCGCTGAGTTCGCGTTTGGCGCGCTCGTTGTGTGCGCCGAGGTTCTGTTCTGCCAGCTTCAGGAAGTGGTCGCTGTTCGATTTCAGGGACTGGTTGGCGAGTTCGGAAAAGGACTGGGCCAGGCGTGCATTGGCTGCCTCAAACGCGGCCGTTCGTTCGTGCTGAAGCGCCTCTTCGTTCTTGATGGTCTGTTGCAGGCTGTCGATTTCATCATCGAGCGCCTTTTGTCGGCGGTGGGCGATCCACCAACCCAGCAGGGCGCCGACTGCGAGACCGGCCGCAGCGGCCGGCAGCGCGACCTCAATGAGCACAGGATTGGCGGTGATGGACAGCATTGACTAGAGATTAAACGCTTTTATCAGTAGCGAAGCCAGTTCAGGCGAGGAACGCACTAGCGTGTCGGCTCCCCAGCCGTCCGGGTCGTCCTCGGCCGTCACGTAGCCGTAGAGAGCCCCGACCGTCGCCATGCCGGCGCTACGACCGGCTTCGATGTCTCTTGCTGCGTCGCCGACGTAGATCGTATTAGCGGGCTCTACACCAGCGAGATCGCAGGCATGCAGCAACGGGCCGGGGTCGGGCTTTCGAACGCTCAGCGTGTCACCCGAGACGATTGCGGAGCTCCGGGGCTTAAGCCCCAGCGCGCTCATCAGCGGCTCTGTCAGGAAGGCCGGCTTGTTCGTGACGACTCCCCAGGGGCGATCGTGGCGGTCGAACTCGTCCAGCATTTCGGCGAGGCCCGGGAAGAGCGATGTCTCTTCGCACAGCTTGTTCGAATAGCGGTCCAGGTAGTCCTGTTGCAGGGCCAGTCGGGGTTCGTCGTCCAGTTCGCCGAAGGCGAGCCGGACCAGCCCCTGTGAGCCGTTGGATACGTGCGATCGACCGAGGTCATAATCGACCGGGTCGTCGCCAAGATCTTTCTGCATCTGCTGCAGCACGGCGATCATGTCCGGCGCCGTGTCGATCAGCGTACCGTCCAGGTCGAAAAAGACCGCGGCCGCGCCGCCGTTCAAGCTCAAGGCGACTACTCGCCCACCGGGCGCTGGTAGTGCATCAGGTAGTTCACGTCCATGTTCGGCGCCAGCCAGTAATTGTCCGTCAGGGGGTTGTAGTGCATGCCGGTGGTGTTCCTGAGGTCTAGGTGCGCGTCTCTTGCCCACACGTCCAGTTCGGAGGGCTTGATGAACTTTCTGTATTCATGGGTGCCCGAGGGCAGCAATCTGAGCACATACTCCGCGCCGACGATGGCGAACAGGAAGGACTTCGGGTTGCGGTTGATCGTCGAGAAGAATACGTGTCCGCCCGGCTTCACGAGATCGCGGCAGGCGCGAATGACTGACATCGGGTCCGGTACGTGCTCCAGCATCTCGAGGCAGGTGACCACGTCAAAGCTCTCTGGTTGTTCGGCCGCAATCTCCTCGGCGGTCGTTTCGACGTAGTCGACATCGACCCCGGACTCCATCTTGTGCAGCTTGGCGACCGTCAGGGCCGCGCCGGCCTTGTCGATCCCCGTAACCTCCGCACCCGCTTGCGCCATGGACTCGGACAGGATTCCGCCACCGCAACCGACGTCGATGACGCGTTTGCCGTCGAGTTCGGCATGTTCCCTGATCCAGTTGAGGCGCAACGGGTTGATCTGGTGCAGCGGCTTGAATTCACCCTGCGGGTCCCACCAACGAGAGGCGAGGGCGTTGAATTTCGCCAGTTCTGCGGCATCGGTGTTGTCGGCATTTTCGACGGCTTCTGCTTCACTCATTGCTTTCAACCTTGTGCGATGCGCTGCTGCCACTCATTGCAGCGCGCATGGATCTGTTCTTCGTCTACGTCCGTGAGGCTTCCGGAAGCGACGACCTGCTTGCCCGCTACCCAAACATCGGACACCTGGTCGGCGCGAGCGGTGTAGACCAGCTGTGACACCGGATCATAGACCGGCTGGCTGTGTCGCCGGTTCAGGTCAACGCACGCGATATCGGCCCATTTCCCGGGTTCGATTGACCCCAGCTCGGATTCTAACCCCAAGCTGGCCGCCGCTTCTGCCGTGGCCATTCGCAGCGCCGTCTTCGCCGGCAGTGCCTGGGCGTCCTCGCTCAGCCCCTTCGCAACCAGTGCGGCCGAACGCATCTCCGAGAACATGTCGAGGACGTTGTTACTGGCGGCCCCGTCCGTACCGATGCCGACCGAAATTCCCACGTCGCGATAGCGGCCCACGGGGGCGAATCCGCTCGCGAGCTTCATGTTGGATTTGGGACAATGTGCGACCGCGGCGCCGACGTCGGCCAGTACGCCAATTTCCTCTTCGTTCAGGTGAACGGCGTGGACCGCCAGCAGCGATGAGTTGACCAGTCCGAGTTCCTGAAGCCTCGCGATGGGTCGCTTGCCGTGTTGCCTGACAGAGTTCTCAACCTCGGTCCGGGTTTCGTGCAGGTGCATCTGCACGCGCAGGTCCAGCTGATCCGCCATGACTCGAATACTGACCAGCGATTCGTCGCTCAAGGCGTAGGGGGAGTGTGGCGCGTAGGCGCTCGAGACCAGCGGATGATCGATGTATGCGTCATGGACCAGGTCAGCCGCCTTCTGCATGTGCTCATTCGCGTCTTTCGCCCAGTTGGTCTCGAAGTCGACCACAGGCGTTGCGATGACGGCCCTGATGTTCATGCTGGACGCTGTCGCCGCCGCGATCTCCGGGAAGAAGTACTGGTCGCTGAAGCAGGTCGTTCCCCCGCTCAGCATCTCGGCGATGGCGAGCTCAGTGCCGTCGCGAACCATCTCCGAGCTGACCCATCGCTTCTCCGCGGGCCAGATGCCATCGTAGAGCCAGGCCTCGAGTGGCAGGTCGTCTGCCATACCTCGAAAAAGCGTCATCGCCGCGTGCGTGTGCGCGTTAATCAGGCCCGGAATCAGTGCGTGATCGGGACGTTCAATCGTCGCGCTGGCCTGGTATTTTTCATCGGCCTCCTCGCGCGAGAGCACGTCGATGATCCGCCCATCGTTGATGGCTACCGCAGCATTCTCGAGAACGCGGTCGCCGGCATCGACGGCGACGAGCCAGCGCGGCGCAATGATCAGGTCACAGTGTTCCATAAATTATTGATTTATCTCATGTTCGCCGATTGCGCCAGCGTATTTGGGAGCGCGAAGTATACCTTTGAAGACGATGCGTTTCAGTGCCGTCAAAATGGCCGCTTTTGACTGCTGATTCGAGGCTGCTGTGGTATAATTTTTGGCGTGTTAGTTGCGTATCTGCCGTCACCAGAAACGGCCCATTTCGCCTCTTCTTGATCAAATAATTGAATGTGTTGATTTGCGGGTTCTTGCACCTGATGCAAGGCCTCGCAGACGTGGATTTTTATGTCTGATGTAGCCCAGGAATTACTCTCTGTCAGTCTCGAAGACGAGATGCGGCAGTCCTATCTCGACTATGCGATGAGTGTCATCGTCGGCAGGGCGCTGCCCGACGTCAGGGACGGTCTCAAGCCCGTTCACCGACGCGTGTTGCACGCCATGCGCGAGCTGGGTAACGACTACAACAAGCCGTATAAGAAGTCGGCGAGAGTGGTTGGTGACGTCATTGGTAAATATCACCCGCATGGGGACTCGGCGGTCTACGACACGATCGTTCGCATGGCCCAGCCGTTCTCGATGCGCTACCTGCTCGTGGATGGGCAGGGCAACTTTGGCTCGGTCGATGGCGACGCGCCTGCGGCCATGCGTTACACCGAAGTGCGCATGTCGAAGATTGCCTCGGAGCTTCTCGCCGACATCGAGAAGGAGACGGTCGACTTCGTCGAGAACTACGACGGTTCCGAGAGCGAACCGAGTGTCATGCCGACGAAGGTCCCGCACCTGCTGGTCAACGGGTCGTCGGGTATTGCGGTCGGCATGGCCACGAACATCCCGCCGCACAACTTGTGCGAGGTCATTAACGCGGCCCTGGCCCTGATCGAAGATGCGACGATCGACGTGCCTGGCCTGATGGAACACCTGCCCGGGCCCGATTTCCCGACAGCGGGCATCATCAACGGCGCCGCCGGCATTTACTCCGCGTACAGGACCGGTCGGGGCCGCGTCTATATCCGGGCTCGAACCCACATTGAAGAGATAGACAAGCGGGGCAAGGAGGCCATCGTCGTCACCGAGCTGCCCTACCAGGTGAATAAGGCTCGCCTTATTGAAAAGATCGCAGACCTGGTCCGCGACAAGCGAATCGAGGGCATCACCGAGCTTCGTGACGAGTCCGACAAGGACGGCATGCGCATCGTGATTGAGCTTCGCAGAGGCGAGGTCGCCGATGTCGTCTTGAACAACCTGTACAAACAGACGCCGATGCAGAGTGTCTTCGGCATCAACATGGTTGCGCTGCACGAGGGTCAACCGAAGTTGATGAACCTCAAGCAGGTCCTGGAAGCCTTCCTCGCTCATCGGCGCGAGGTGGTTACCCGCCGGACGATATTCGACTTGAGGAAAGCGCGGGACCGGGCTCACGTTCTGGAAGGCCAGACCGTCGCGCTTGCAAACATTGATGAGGTCATCGAGCTGATCAAGGCGTCTCCTTCGCCGGCCGACGCGCGGGTCGCGCTCGTGGATCGGCTGTGGCAGCCGGGGCAGGTTACGGGCATGCTGGAACGAGCCGGCGAGACGGACACCCGCCCGGACGGCATGGACGCCGAGTTCGGCCTGTCGGACAAGGGCTACCGCCTGTCCGAGGTCCAGGCCCAGGCGATTCTTGAGCTGAGGCTGCACCGCCTTACCGGCCTAGAGCAAGAAAAAATACTGAATGAATACAAAGAGATATTGAATAAAATTAAATCTCTTTCTGATATTCTTGCAGACCCGGATGTGTTGCTTGAAGTCATCAAGACCGAGCTCGTCGAGATTCGGGACAACTACGGCGACGAGCGGCGTACCGAGATTGTCCAGGACCAGTCTGATCTCAGCGTCGAAGATCTGATTCCGCAGGAAGACGTCGTCGTCACGTTGTCGCACGGCGGCTACGCCAAGGCGCAGCCTGTCGATGTCTACCAGGCGCAGAAGCGCGGTGGTCGCGGACGCTCCGCAACCAAGGTCAAGGATGAAGACTTCGTCGACAAGCTCGTGATCGCCAACAGTCACGACACGATTCTCTGCTTCTCGTCGCGCGGCAAGCTCTACTGGCTGAAGGTCTACCAGGTGCCGCAGGCGAGCCGCGGGTCGCGCGGTAAGCCGATCGTGAACCTGCTGCCGCTGGAGAAAGGTGAGCGCATCAACGCGTTCCTGCCGGTCAACGAATACGCCGAAGGGCACTACGTCTTCATGGCGACCAGTGGCGGAACGGTGAAGAAGACGCCGCTAACGCAGTTCTCCAGGCCGCGCTCGAGCGGCATCATAGCCATTGACCTCAGGGACGACGACAAGCTGGTTGATGTCTCCATCACGAACGGCGAAGCCGAAGTCCTGATCGTTGCGAGTTCCGGCAAAGGCATCCGCTTCCACGAGTCGGATGTTCGCCCGATGGGCCGGGGCGCCGCCGGTGTCCGTGGCATCAAGCTCGCCGACGGCCACGAGGTCATCGGGCTGTCGATCGTCGCGGATGGACTACTGCTGACCGCGACGGAGAACGGCTACGGCAAGCGCACGCCGATTGCAGATTTCCCGACCCAGGGCCGCGGAGGCCAGGGCGTGATCGCGATCCAGACGACGGAGCGCAACGGTCGCACGGTTGGTAGCCTGCTGGTCCAGGACGATGACGAGATCATGCTAATCAGCTCGAATGGCACGCTGGTTCGCACCGCGGTCGACGACATCTCTATCACCGGAAGGAACACGCAGGGCGTTCGCCTGATCCGCGTCGAGTCCGGGCAGCGTCTTGTCGGTCTGGCCCGCATCGAGGCCATCGAGGACGACGACGAAGAATAGTTGCAGGCGCTACTAATCAAGTAAATTCATAGGCTTATACTGCTATTGTCGTGCGCCGCGCGATGCGAAGCGAGACAATGATCTGCTAGACGGACCAAGCCCCTTAGCACGAACCATACCGAAGGAATCAGAATGCCCCGCGTACACAATTTCAGCGCAGGCCCGGCGGCTTTACCGCTTCCGGTTTTGGAAACCATCAAGCAGGATCTGCCCGACTGGCAGGGCCTCGGCATGTCCGTGATGGAGGTCAGTCACCGAGGCAAGGACTTCGTAGAGCTCGCGGCGAGGTCGGAGGCGAACCTGCGCAAACTGCTGGGTATTTCTGACGACTACAGCGTGCTGTTTACGCAGGGCGGTGCGACGCTGCAATTCTCGATGGCGCCGCTCAATCTTGCGGGACCCGACGACACGATCGACCTGGTCCAAACAGGGAGCTGGGGCAAGAAGGCCGCAGGCGAAGCGGCCAAATTCTGTAATGTGAATATCGCTGCGGACAGTTCGGACAAGAACTTCACGTACATCCCCGAGCCGTCCACCTGGAATCGTTCGGACAACGCGGCCTACCTGCACTACACGCCGAACGAGACGATTGCCGGTGTCGAGTTTCATTACGTCCCCGAGAGCGACGTGCCTCTGGTTGCCGACATGTCGAGTACGATCCTGTCGCGGCCCATTGATGTCAGCCAGTTCGGTGTCATCTATGCCGGTGCGCAGAAGAACATCGGGCCGGCAGGTATCACCGTTGTCATCGTGCGCAAGGACCTGCTTGACCGT
>JASJBE010000142.1 GCA_030066655.1 Woeseiaceae bacterium
TCCGCCCAAGTACAGCTGCAATGCGATGTAGCCGAACAGCGATATACCCAGCACAGCCTGAAAATCGCGAATCTCTTCGTCAGGCTGCCCGAGCACGTAGAGGCGGTAGAAGATGACGCCGACGAGCAGCAACTGGGTCACGCCAAGCCAGATGGCCGCCGCGTAGCGGGTCGTCGACCGGGTTCGTTCGTCGATCTGCAGGCTATGAAACAACATCATGTATCTCCCTGTGCCCAGAACAGCTCGTCCAGGGTTTTGCCGGTTGCCCGGGCCAGGCGAAGGCAGAGATTCAACGTCGGGTTGTATCCGCCGCCTTCGATCAGTCCGATCGTCTGGCGCGTAACGCCAACGAGCTCGGCGAGCTCCGCCTGGGTCAGGTTTCGTTCGACCCTGGCAAGTTTGAGCCGGTTTGGGACACCATCATTGGTCATGGCATAAATGTAATGTTTACCAGTCACAATGTCAATTAAATATTGCATTATGACTGGTATAAATGCCGTCTTGATAGGGCCTGACCCAACAGTCTTCGGCCGAACGTGACACAGCCACACAGCGCCAGTCGCCTGACTCTGAAGAGCCCGCTTCGCGACTTGGCTGGCGCGGCACATTGCTTCAGTATGCCCGCTGTCACCACGGATTCAGGAGTGTCCCCATGCGCAAGCTCGCCATTCTCGCCTGCCTGCTGTTACCCACCCAGGCGATGCTGGCCCAGGACCAGGGGCGTGAAGTTGCCGGCCCTCGCGCCGTGCTGGAATACAGGGATCGCCCCCCTGTAGAGAATCGACATCTCGAAGAGCGGCTCGACACGCTTCTGCCGGACCTGATGGAGGAGACCGATCTCGACATGTGGCTCGTGCTCAATCGCGAGTACGCGGAGGATCCGATTTACTTTTCGCTGGTACCGCAGCCGACCTTCGCCGCGCGTCGCACAACGATGCTCGTGTTCCATCGCACCGACGACGCTGTCGATCGCCTGACGGTCAACCGCTATCCGCTCGGCGGTCCGTACAAGTCAGCCTGGGAAGGCGGCGATCTCGACGAGCAATGGCAGGCGCTGGGCGAACTCATCGTTTCTCGCGACGCGGCGCGCATCGGCATCAACGTATCTCGCCATTGGCCGGTCGCCGACGGGCTCACCCACGCGTTGCACGAGCGCTTGCTGGAGGTACTGCCCGAAGACTACGCGGATCGCCTGGTGTCGGCGGAAGACCTCGTCGTGCGTTGGGCAGAGACGCGCACACGAGATGAAATGGAAACGTATGCACACACGGTGAGCCTCGCGCGCAGCGTCATCGCCGAGGCGTTCTCCAGCCGCGTCATCACGCCGGGTGTAACGACGACCGACGACGTCGCCTGGTATTTGAGGCAACGCTTTGTGGAACTCGACCTGCCTGCCTGGTTTATGCCCTACGTCAACGCGCAACGTCCGGGCCAAACCTGCGACGATGACACCGCGTTCTGCGGCGAGAGCGGCATTATCTACGCCGGTGATGTCCTTCACACCGACGTGGGTATCTGCTACCTGCGTTTGTGCACGGACACGCAAGAGATGGGCTACGTGCCGAAACTGGGTGAAAGCGAAATCCCGCAAGGACTATTCGACGCGCTAGAGGTTGGCAACCGCTGGCAGGACCTGCTGACCGACGAGTTCATCACAGGACGCACGGGCAACGAAATCACGGCGGCGACGCTGGCCGAATGCGCCAAGAAGAAGATCGACTGCAGCGTGTATACACACCCGATCGGTTTCTTCGGGCATGCACCCGGCCCGACGATCGGCATGTGGGATGACCAGGACGGCACGCCGGTGCGTGGTGACTGGCCGCTGCATGCGAACACGTGCTACGCGATCGAGGGCAACATCAAAGCGCCGATGCCCGAATGGGACGGTCAGCTGGTGCAGATCAAGCTCGAGCAAAGTGCCTGCTTCGACGGGGAGGACGTGCACTATCTCGCGGGCCGTCAGACCACCTGGCACGTCGTACGCTAGTCAGAGCAGTGTCCAGTGTTACTGTGCAGGGATGCGTCGTCCAAGAGCCTCTGAAGGAGTGAGCGACGTGGATCGAACCGGAACCGGGCTAAATGGGCGCGGAACTTCGTACAGGGTCGAGGCAGTCGCAAGCGTTTGTCGCGGAGCGGCCCAACAGAGCGCCTGGAGCCGTTGCCTGTCTTTGGCAGCAGGTTCGATTCGTAGACGTCGTGTCGCCTTAAAGGGACAGCGCCTTGAAAGAGCAAGCGCAGCTCTGTCTGCGATCAACCGTCAGAGCGTGGCAAGGATGCTGACGAGGTCCACCGGGTAAACCCGTTCGTCAGTGCATGACAGCTCGTGCGCGGTCCACCAGCGATGGGCGATGATCACCTGCTGCTCAAGGGCGGACTGGCTTCGACTGCACACATCCGCATGTCGTGTCCGGACGAGAAAAAATCGCTCGTCGGCGCTGACGGTCTCACCGTCGGGGTGCTCGTAGACGCTGTCGCGACGCGCGACCTGCGGGCCGATTGGCTCATCGATGCCCGTCTCTTCGATGAGCTCTCGTTTAGCGGCCTGCTCGAAGGTCTCGTCGCCTTCGAGGCCACCGCCGGGTGTCGCCCAGAAAACCTTCAGCGCACCCGATTCTGTCGTAAAGCGAAAGTTGAGCAGCAACACCCGCCGGTCGGGGTCGATCACGAGGAGTCTCGATGTAGGTCGGTAGCGGAGTGGTTCAGAATCGGGCATTGATGCTCGGAGATGGCACAGCAGTACTGTCCACCATGGTGTTGCTACGCACGACAATCAAGGATGGCGCGCAGCGGCCTCGAGCGAGCTCCCGTCTCGCACCGCATCCGTGGTAGATTCCGCCTGTGACTCAATCGATCCCCGACTTCTCAAGCGCTCGCGTCATCGTCGCGGGTGACGTCATGCTGGACAAGTACCTGTTCGGTGCCACCAGTCGTATTTCGCCCGAGGCGCCGGTGCCCGTCGTTCATGTCCAGGACACGGACGACCGACCGGGCGGCGCGGCCAACGTGGCCGTCAATCTGGCGTCGCTCGGAGCCAGCACACGACTGCTCGGCGCGGTCGGTGAAGACGCCGCCGGAAGCACGTTGCGGCAGGGCCTGTCGGCGCGGGGCATTGACTGTGAGTTCCATATCACGCCGGACCGGCCTACGATCACGAAGACCAGGGTTCAGTCGCGCGGCCAGCAACTGATACGACTCGACGAGGAAGATGCCCGGGCGGTGGATGATGGTGCGTTGGCCGGGATGCTGGCTGAGTCCCTGGGCGGCGCCGGCGCCGTCATCCTGTCGGACTACGGCAAGGGCGCTCTCGCCGATGTGCAGGCGATGATCGACGCGTGCAGGGCCGCGTCTGTGCCCGTGTTTGTCGACCCGAAGGGCAGGGACTTCACGCGTTACCAGGGGGCATCGCTGATTACGCCGAATCAGGGCGAATTCGAGGCCGTGGCGGGAGACTGCGAGTCGGAAGAGGCCTTGGTGGAGAAGGGCTTCGCGATGATCGACGAGCTGTCCCTCGATGCGCTGCTGATCACGCGAAGCGAGAAGGGCATGTTGTTGCTCGAGCGCGGCACCGACCCGCTGTTCCTGTCGACGGAGGCGCGCGAAGTCTACGATGTCACCGGCGCCGGCGACACGGTCATCGCCACGTTTGCCGGCGCACTCGCGGCCGGTGAGGGGCTGGCGTCTGCCGCCGGCCTGTCGAACATCGCGGCAGGCATTGTCGTCCGGAAGATCGGTGCTGCAACGGCCACGCCGGGCGAGATACAAGCGGCCCTGCATCGTCGCGGACAGGGTGGCCGCGGCCTCGTACAGCGGGACGAACTCAAGACGCTGGTGGACGAGGCACGATCGAGGAACGAGCGTGTCGTCATGACCAACGGCTGCTTCGACATCATTCACGCCGGCCACGTTGCCTACCTCGAGGAGGCCAAGAGCCTCGGTGATCGATTGGTCGTAGCCGTCAATGACGACGCCTCTGTCACGCGACTCAAAGGCGACGGCCGGCCGGTCAACGCGCTGGCGGACCGGATGCTCGTGCTGGCCGGACTCGCAGCCGTCGACTATGTCGTCCCGTTCTCGGAGGACACGCCGGCGGAGTTGATCGACGCTATCTTGCCGGATGTCCTCGTCAAGGGCGGCGACTACAAGGCCGACGAGATCGTTGGCGGCAAAGCGGTTCTCGAGAACGGCGGAGAAGTCAGGGTGCTGTCGTTTCGGGACGGCCACTCCACGACGCGGATCATCGACCGCCTGAAGCAGTAACGCGGGCTCGCACTTGCGACTTCTCTACAACCTGATGGCCTACCTGATGTACCTGCCGTTTGCGGGGTATTGGATGGTGCGCGCTATCGGAAACCCGTCTTACCGCGAGAAGCTCGGACAACGTTTCGGGTTCTCCTACCCGCACCTCGAAAAAAGCATCTGGATCCACGCGGTGTCTGTCGGCGAAGTCGTCGCGGCGGAACCATTGATCAAGGCGTTGCTGAATCAGTTCCCGGACCGCCCGCTGCTCGTCACGACAGTGACGCCAACCGGTGCGGCGCGAGCGAAGCGAGTATTCGGCGACAGGATCATCCATTCGTATATTCCGTTCGAGACGCCCTTTGCGGTCAATCGATTCTTTCGCAAAGCGGACCCGGCCATTGCGCTGATCCTGGAGACGGAAATCTGGCCGAATCTGTATCGGGGTTGTGGTTCGAGGAAGATCCCGCTGGTGTTGGTCAGCGCCAGGATTTCGTCGCGCTCGGTCAAGAGCTACCGCCGACTGCTGCCATTGCTTCGCGAGACCCTGTCGCACGGCATCTTCATCGCAGCCCAGAGCAAGACAGACGCGAGGCGCTTTATTTCGCTGGGCGCCAACGCCGACCGGACACGGGTCACAGGAAACATCAAGTTCGATATCGAGCTCGAGCCGGGGATCCTCGAGAAGGGCGCCGACTTCCGCCGGAAGACGTTCGGCGATCGTCCGGTCTGGATCGCGGCCAGCACGCACGAGGGCGAGGAGCAACTCGTGCTGGACGCTCACAAGGCACTAATCAGGAAGCATCCCGACGCGCTGCTGTTGCTGGTTCCGCGGCATCCAGAGCGTTTCGCACAGGTTGCGGAACTCACTCGCAAGAACGGCTTCTCGCATGTCTCGCGCACGGCGGACCGGCCTTGCGACAGCACCGACCAGGTGTTCCTCGGGAACACGATGGGCGAGATGATGATGTTTTACGCCGCGTCCGATATTGCTTTCGTCGCAGGCAGCCTGGTGCCGATCGGCGGGCACAACCTCTTAGAGCCCAGCGCGCTCGGTCTGCCGATTGTCTTCGGCCCTCACTATTTCAACGCGCCGGACATCGCCGAGCTTTTTATTTCCCAGTCAGCCTGCCGACTGGTGCAGGACGCCGACGAACTCGCCAGCACCGTGAGCGAACTGGTCGAGGATCCGGCACTTGCCCGTGAGCTTGGCGACAAGGCCAGGGATATCGTGATGCGAAACCGTGGCTCCCTGTCGCAGCTCCTCGACGTCGTTACACCGCTGATTGAGAATCAGGGCTGAGCGGATGCCGCTTCTGCGGCTTCCGCGAATTCCTGTTCGGGTGTCTTGCGAGGCTCCAGGAAGCGATCGAGCCGCTCGAGGTCCTGCACCTGCAGGTTACCTGCCGCCTGGCGCAGGCGCATCGCGTTCAGGATGTAGTCGTAGCGCGCCTGGTAGTAGTTCGTGATCGCCTGGAAGAGCGCGAACTGCGAATTCAGCACGTCGACAATCGTACGTGTTCCGACCTCGAAGCCGGCTTCCGTCGCTTCCAGCGCCGTACGGCTGGAGGCCACGGCCTGTTCGAGTGCATTGACGCGGCTGATTTCGGACAGCACGCCGAGATAGGCATCTCGCGCCTGCCGCTCCGTCTCGCGCGTCACGCGCTGCAGCTGCTCACGTTCTGCCCGGTGCTCAAATATGGCCTGGCGAACACGCGAGCGTGTCTGGCCGCCTGCGAACAGCGGTACGGTCACCTGGATGCCAATACTGTCGCTGTCGCCGTCGCTGTCAGCCTGCAGGAACGGCCCGCTGTTGATGCTACGGTCCGAGTCGGTTTCCCGACTTCCGGTTGAGACTACGAGGTCGACAGTCGGGTAATGGCCATTTCTCTGCAACGAGATCTGGTCGCGAGCGAGTTCCTCGTCGAGTCGTGCCGCGACCAGCGCGAGGTTCTGACTCATCGCAAGGTCGACCCATTCCTTCTCGGAGGCCGGCACCGGTGTGTTGAGGGGCAGGTCGGCTTTCGGCGCCGACAGCTCACTGACGTAGCTGCCGGTGATTTCACGAAGGAACTCGCGTGCTGTCGCCAGCGAGCGCTTCGCACCGATCTCATCCGCCACCGCCTGGTCAAAGGCCGCCTGTGATTCCTGAACGTCGGTGATGGCGATCAGGCCCACGTCGAAACGCTGCTTGGCCTGTTCGAGCTGCCTCGCGATTGCCAGCTTGTCGGCGTTGATGGCACGCAGCCTGTCCTCTGCGGCAAGCACGTCAAAGTATCGCTGTGTCACCCGGACGATCAGGTCCTGCTGCGCCGCCTCGCGGTCGGCCTCGGCTTTCGCGACGATCTTGTCAGCCCGACGCAGCCCTACGATCTGATCCCAGCGGAACAGCGTCTGGCGAAGCGATACCTGCCACTGTGTCACTTCCGAATCGGACTCAGACGAGAACGTGCCGAATGCGCCGCTCGCATCAGCATCGACGCTGGTGCCGCTCGATTCCGAAGTCGTCCAGTCGCCGCTGGCATTAATCTGAGGGAACAGCGCGCCGCGCGCCTGCGGTGCGGCCTCGAGGGCCGCCAGCCTTCGGGCCTCCGCCTCGTGAATCAAGGGGTCGCTCTGCAGCGCCTGCTGATAAATCTCCAGCAAAGATTCGGCATTTCCGACTCCGGGAAGAATCGAACTCGCCAGGAAAATTAACGCAAGTTTTTGTTTTTTCATACTTTTCACTTTCTGCGTAGCAGGCTCTAAAGGTGTTATGGTCAACTATATCACTATATCAGTCAATAGCGACTGAGCGTTTTGTCTACAGTCATCGCCCAGGCGTCTATTCCGCCCGAAATGTTGGCAACCGTATCGGCGCCGTTTTCGGACAGCCATACGGCAATGCTGGCGCTGCGAAAACCACTGTGACACAAGACGGCGATCGGCGCTTTCAGATCGAGTTCTCCAATGCGCCGCGGCACCTCAGCCATCGGAATGGCCAGGCAATCCTTAACCGATGCAATTTCAATCTCCCAAGGCTCTCGGACGTCCAAAAGCTGCCAAAGTTCGCCGGATTCGCGCTTGTTGACGAACTCCCCTGGCGTCAGGTCCAGAAAGGCTCGGTTACTCACTATGATCCCTTACATTGCTTAGATGCTGCAAACGCGCAAGTGGTTTCGCGCGGCTGTGCATATCGTGCTGTCAAAATGCAAATTGCGGGGGGAGTGCCCCGTTGACCAGCGGCTTCAGGTCAGTCTCGAAGACACTCTCGCTCGCCCACTCGTGTTCGGTCGAACGTGTTACGAGCCTGGCTTCCATCGCCGGCGATTCGCCGACGACGATGAACAGTCTGCCGCCCGGTGCGAGCGCATCCACAAAGCGGGGATCGAATTTCTCGACAGAACCCGTTACAGCAATGGCGTCAAACGGACCTTCCGGCAGCTCGCGCATGGCGTCCATCGTCATGAGCTCGACATTGTCGATACCG
>JASJBE010000143.1 GCA_030066655.1 Woeseiaceae bacterium
ACCGGCAGCGCCAGACCGTCGCCGCCCCCGAGCGCCGGGTGGTGGCAGGAGGCACAGGCCGTATCGAAGTCACCGCTCAAGCTCTTGCTGAAAAAAAGCAGCTTGCCAAGCTGCGCCAGAGGGTCGTTGATGGACGGCAGGTCGCGTCCAGTCGTCGGATCGCCTGTCAGTCCCTGGGCTGCGATCATTGACCGTACTCGATCGTCCAGCGTGACCGTCGGCGGCGGGGGTGGAGGCGGTTGGGCGCCGCCGCCCCCGCCGCCCCCGCCGCAGGCAACACACAGAAATCCACTCATCAAAACGAATATGCCTCGGACATTCATCGCTAATTCTCCCGTAAGCTGTTGATCAAGTGCGAAAAACTCGTGATCTTTCGCGCCAGTGACTACAATGCGCGGTACAGGTGCGGAAGCGCTTTACCCTGATCTGAAACGGCATGAAATGACCTGAAATAGCAGGCAGAACACGCTTTGGCTGACGAAAACGACCATCAGGCGCCGAGAGCCTACGCGTTTGGCGACTACCAGCTGATTCCTGGTCAGCGACGCCTGCTTGGCCCGGACGGCGAGCCGGTCACGCTGCGTGGCAAGGTCTACGATTTGCTGTTGCATCTCGTTGAGCATCGCGGCCAGCTCATTGAGAAGTCGACGCTGATGGAGGCGCTCTGGCCCGACGTCGTCGTCGATGAGAACAACCTTAACCAGGCGATGACAGCGCTGCGACAGGCGCTCGGAGACCAGGCGAAGGAGCCGCGATTCATCGCAACCGTTACCGGACGCGGATACCAATTCATCGGTGAAATCCGGGTTGTCGAAGAGCCTGCTGCACCGCTTGCGGCCAACAAGGCCTCGAACCGTCCGCTCGTGCTGGCCAGCATCGCGCTTGTCGCCTTACTGGCTGCCGTGTTCTGGCTCGGCCGTGAAGAGCCGACGCCCGCCGTATCGAATGCGGCGCTCGACCAGTTTCAGCAGATCTCACCTCGACTGGTTACCGATTTTCACGGCTCGCACTCGGAACCGACGTTATCACCCGATGGCTCGATGATGGCCTGGGTCAGTGACATAGATGGCCTGCCGCAACTATGGGTGGGCAACCTGCAGGTCGGCGACCCCATCCAGATCACGCACGACGAACACGCCGCTAACTCGCCGAGCTGGTCCCCCGACAACAGCCAGATCATCTACGAACGAACAGGACTAAGCGGCCCCAGCATCTACAGTGTCGACACGCTGGGTACCTCCCAGCCACGGATGCTCATCGAGTTCGGCGCTTCTCCGTCATTCTCACGACAGACGAACCAGTTCGTCTTCACGCGTCGCAGGCAGATATGGATGGCCTCGGGCGACGGTACTGACGAGCGTAGAATCGAAAACCTACCCGTAGAGCAGGGGTTCGCCAAGCGCATGCCGGCGCTGTCACCTGACGGCGCGTTGATTGCCTTCGTGCATGCAGCAGCCGGACCCATCGGCAACCTGTGGGTCGTCGGCACGGAAAAGGGTGCGGAGCCGCGACAACTCACCTTCTACGACCTCGTGGAATTCGAACATGTTCTTTCGCCGACATTCAGCGCAGACGGAAAAGAGATCATTTTCAGCGTGGGCGAGAACAACGGCACCGCGGCCTTGTGGCGCGTCTCTGTCGACGGCGGCGAACCGCAGATGCTGACGTCCGGTTCCGGCACGTTCAATTCGCCTGACGTGTCGGCTACGGGAAGCCGGGTTGCTTACACCGACCGGCGGCTGACGTCGAGGCTCGTCGTTATCGACCCTGACAATGGCGAGCGCAAGACGATCTACGAAAGCCGCCACAGCGTGGTGTTGCCGATGGGATCGCCAAACGGCAGCCAGATCGTGTTCTTCTCACCGTTGCCTAACGGTATGCAGATACTGACGATCGGTTCGGACGGCCGGTCACTGCAGCAACGCACTTTTAATGACGGTGGCGCCAACACACTGCCTGTTTTCGGTTGGGATGAGGATTCAGTTTTCTACTACGAGGGTCGCTCGTTGGTTCGCCTGTACCTGGATGAAGGACGTACCGAAACGGTTCTGGACGATTTTCACTGGTCAACGAAGAACTGGCCTGCCATTTACGAGGAGCGCATCGTTTACCAGCAACTGGATCGTACGATCCGAAGCCAGAAGACAGTTCTCGAGAGCCTGCGGGATGGAACGACCCGGGACCTGCCCGTGAAGCTGGAGGGCATGACGTGGTCGCGGGATGGCAGCGAGCTGCTCGGTTTCGTCCGCCGGGGCTACGTGATCACGATCTGCGAGGGCCAAACACTCCGCTGCGAACCCGTCACCCATGCGGGTGAGCCGGTCAACGGTTACCTGGCGCGCTGGTCGAATGACGAGGAGCGCATCTTCTACCTGCGTTTAACCGACGGCGGCGATTGCTGCGACCTGTGGGTGATGAATCGCGACGGGTCAGAGCAACGTCGAATCACACATCTGAATGATTTCGACATGGATCGCAGTTACATCGGCGTCACCGATCAGGACGAGGTCTTCTACAACTACACCGACGGCAGCAGCGACGAGATCTGGCTGATCGCCGCGGAGTGAGCGGTCGACGGGCAAAAGCGGGTAAACGGTAAAAGGGTAAAAGGGGTCGAACCGATTAAATCAGCAAAAGGGGTCAAACCGAATAAATCGACAAGAACCCCGGAGTACCTGTTAGCGGCGACCGATTCCGGCAGAAAGTCGAAGCAGGCTTTTAGCCAACGTACCGACGGAATAACGCTGCAAGCCGAAAAAAAACCGCTAAATATCGATTTGCGCCATATCCTCGAAAACCGGCTCGACTTCCATACACCCGTTCTAAGGTTCCTCCTGCACCAGTCTGTAACCCACCTTTCGCACCGTGAGTATCAGGGTCGGATTCGAAGCATCGTCTTCGAGCTTCCGGCGAAGTTCGGCAATATGAGTGTCAACGGTACGGCTGACAATCGTCGACGAATGACCCCAGACCGTCTTCATGAGGTCGATCCTCGAGACGACCGCGCCCTCGTGACGAAGAAGCTCGAGCAGTAGGTCGAACTCCTTGGGCGTGAGATCGACCGCCCCGCCGTGCCGCGATACGGTTCGCGTCCTGGTGCAGATCTCGATGTCCCTCAGGCGGAGGTTGCCGTCATCTGCCTCCGGTTTTCCCCGGCCGGACGTCTCGCCGCGCCGCAGCATCGCCTCGACGCGCGCCAGAAGTTCCATGAGGCCAAACGGCTTTGTGACGTAGTCGTCGGCGCCTGAGCGCAGCCCACGCACCTTGTCAATTTCCTCGCTCCTGGCCGACAGGATCAACACCGGCATGTCGAGCCTGCGCGCGCGCATCGATTCCAGCACCTTGAATCCGTTCATCTGCGGCAGCATGAGATCGAGCACGACGAGGTCGGGCACGAACACGGTGGCCTGGTGCAGGCCCTCAGGACCGGTCTCGGCGACGCGCACCTCATAGCATTCCATCTCGAGGTTACTTCGCAGGCCGAACGCAAGGTCCTTGCTGTCCTCGATGATCAGGATCTTCTTCATTGCGGCATACCGGGCAGCTCGACGATAAACGTGGCCCCGCCGTCATCGTTGCTCTCGATCCGGGTCGCGCCCTCCATGAGCACAACGAGCTCGCGCACGACAGCAAGCCCTATGCCCGTCCCCGCAATGGCCGACTCTCGCTCACGTTCGAGGCGCTGATACGCATCAAAGATCCTGTCGCGATCTGCAACCGGTACACCGGGCCCCTGGTCGCCGACAGCAAGACGCGCGTTCGTCGCGGTGGTTTCAAGAGAGACACGGATCCGCTGGCCCTCGGGCCCATACTTGATTGCGTTATCGAGCAGGTTCAGAAGCACTCGCCGCATCGCATCGTCGTCGAAGCTGGCTTCGGTGTCTGAATCGAGCTCGAGTTTGATGACAGAACCTGCGGCTGCTGCCAGGGGCCGAAATTCCTCGACGACACGCTCGACGAGCGGCGCGAGCTTTCCTCTCACGAGTTTTAGCGGCGACTCTTCGCCGTTGCGGTCGGAAAAGCGCAGCACGTTCTCGACCAGGTGGATGAGCCGCTGCGACTCGCGGTTGATGATCTCGAGTGCGCGCCGCTTGTCGTCGGGAGCTTCGAAGCGCTCGAGCAACAGCGTCTCCGTGAACATCCGGATCTGCGTTAGTGGCGTGCGCAGCTCGTGCGAGACCTCGGAGACGAAGTCGCTGCGCATTTTCATGAGTGCGTACTCACGGCGCAGCTGCAGCAGAGCGGTGGTCAGCAACACCAGGGTCAGGACCACGGTAGCAAGAAGCAGCGGCAGCCGCGACCGCGGCAGGCCACCGATGATGAGCGCATCCGCGACGCTCGCGTCGATCGCCGCGCTGACAGTGTGATTTGCGAAGATGCCGCTGTATTCGTCGCCGATTACATCGCTGGCGATCAGGTACGGGTCGTAGTCTTTGTTCGTTTCCCACAAGGGTTCGCCGGATACATCGCGGATCGCGAGAAACAGTGACTCGTTGCCGACCGTGCCGTCAGCGAGCGAGGCGGGCAGCAGCGGTTCCCCCGCGAATATCTCGGCAAACCGCCGGGCGAGCTGAGAATGGTCGACCGCGAAGCCGATCACGCGGCCGTCGGCCTTGGCAAACACAAAGGTATGTGCCTGGCTGCCGAGAACCGGATGATCGATGATGAGCCCCGACTCGGGCGTGGGGCCCAGTAGCACCTCCCCCGCACGCCGGGCGAGGTAGTCCTGATCCGCCTCTTCGAGCCCAAACGGAACTCGCAGCCCGCCGCCCGAGCGTTCCACGTAGAAGTGATAGCGCGCGAGCAAGGCGGCCTTCTTCACGACGTCATCGGCGTTGGGCGACACGGGCTCGGAAAGAATATCGCCGCCGCCGGCGAGCTGGCGCGTGAGCGCGTTGATGTGGGTGTAGTAGCCGTAGTAGCCGATCTCTGCCATCGCGCGCCGCACGAACTCATCCGCGGCCAGGTTCGCGTAGTCCTGCAGAACGCCGGTTGCCGTGTCACGATTGGATCGCACGGTCTCGAACGCCTGCCAGACAAGCGCGAGTACCAGCAATGTTACGAGCATCAACAGCACCACGGTGAGTCGCGAGCGCGCTACCAAGTTCATACGCCAAGCATAGCCTGAATCCGCTTACGGGCCGCAGGGCACGCCGGGCGTACCGGATAGTTCTGACAATTTCCTGACACATCGTTGACCCGGCGCCAACCTCCAGGCGCGGCCCGATAACTAGTCTGGCCGCACCGATTGAAAACAGGAGCGCAGCATGAAGACGTCCAATCAACTTCTCGTGTTACTGATACTCGTTGCGGCAACCGTTGTGACTGCCGAGGCGCAGCAAAAGGACGTCTTTGCCGACCCGAAGAACCTAAAGGTGCTGCCAAAGGACATCGGCTCCAAAGAACTGAGCGAAACCATGAAAGGCTTCGCTACGGGGCTCGGTCTTCGCTGCGAGTCCTGTCACGTGGGCGAGCCCAACACGCCTCTCGATACGTTCGACTTCGCATCCGACGACAAGCCGATGAAGCAGAAAGCGCGTCTGATGCTCAGGATGCAGAATGCGATTAATGACCAACACGTTGCATCGCTGAACGAGATCGAGTCTGGTGAACGTGTGCCGGTACGCTGCGTAACCTGCCACCGCGGTCGGCCGAAGCCGAAGCTCATCGAGGACGAGCTCGACGAACAACTCGCCAGGTCCGGCGCCGAAGCGGCCGTCGATGTGTACAAAAAGCTGCGCGAGCAATTCTATGGCAGCCACAGCTACGACTTCAGCGAGATGTCGTTGCCGATGTACGCGCAGGCGCTCGCCGCCCGAGGTGAGCTGGACGCGGCGGTTGAGTTCGCGACGATCAACACGGCCAACTTTCCGGGCTCCTATTATTCCTTCTTCGTACTTGCCGAATTAAACGCGGCAATGGGGCAAACGTCCGCTGCGATCGAGAGCTACGAGCGGGCCGTCGAGCTGAATCCGCGCGCGAAGCCTTTCCTCGAGGGACGAATCAAGGCGCTCACCGCCGACAACGACTGAAGATCCCGCACTCTTGTCGACTGGGGCCGCCAGCGCTGGTGTAGTAGGTCGCTCATTGGCACCGTGGCAAGGTAGCTTGGATGGTGGAGGAGGGAACTGAATATTCACGGCTGAAGGCAGACGCAGCTATTAAGTAGGGTGTGTGATTTTCCGCGTGTCGGTTGCTATCGTCGAGGCGTGACGAATAACCAGCACGGCTCGCCGTGGGATGAGGCCCGGCCTTCAGAAGAAGACTCGACTCCGTCAGTCTCTCGAGAATATGCCACTGATTCCGAGCACCTGCTCGCGGAGCGTCTCGAGGAACGTCGTCAGGCGCAGTGTCTGATGCCGCCCCGGCAAGTAGGCGACGTGCACGTCTAGCGAAGGCGCTCGCCACGTTGGCAGAATGTCGATGAGTTCGCCGCTCTTCAGTTCCGGTGCAACGAACCAGCGTGGCATTACGGCCATACCTAGCCCCATCAATGCTGCCTCCTTGAGTGCGAAAATGTTGTTGGTCCGCATTCGAGGCTCTGGGCGAATAGTTGCCGTGCGTTTCTCCCCTTGGACGAGTGGAATCTGTTGACCCTCGAACGGTTCCAGCGCCGCGAGCGGCAGTCGTTCGGCGGCCTTCGGGTTTTCCGGCATGCCATGTTGGGTAATGAATGACCTAGAGGCCACCAGTAGTCGTTCGACGGCGCCTAAGCTTCGGACGACTAATGTCTCGTCCGGAACCGGGCCGACCTTTATCCAGCAATCGCAACCGACCTCCGCAAAACGTATCGGATCATCCTCCAGTCGCCATGAAACTCTCACGCCCGGATGATCTTGTTGGAAACGCCAGGCGATCCTTGCCAAATGCAGCTGGCCAAGTGCAACAGGCGCAACGACCTTGAGGCTTCCCTGAATGTGGCGGTCGCTGGCCAGGTGCTTTTCGGAGAGCGCTTCCCAGCCGTCGATCATCTGCCGTGCGTCGGCCAGGAGGTCGACACCCGCATCCGTGAGTACCAGTGAGTGCGTGGTTCTTCGTATCAGCTGTGTCTTCAGTCGCGATTCCAGCTCAGCGAGTTGGCGACTGGCTGAGGGTTGAGATAGCCCAAGATCCCTCGCTGCTGCGCTGATGCTGCCCGCATCGGCGATACGCACAAACGTCTCTAGCAAAGTAAGGCGGTCGAGAGGCTTGCTCATGCAGATTACGTATAACAAATATCAGTGTTACTCGTCTACCAACTATCTGTCCAAACCTGCAGATTATGTCCCAACACAAACACACTACTGGAGACGAACATGAAACACTCAAATCGAACCTACGCATTAGGTGGCGAGATCGAGATTAACAGGCTCGGCTACGGCGCTATGCGCCTGACCGGGCAGCCTGGTAATTACGGGCCCTACGAAGACTGGGACGGAGGCGTTGCGTTGCTTCGTCGGGCCGCAGACCTCGGCGTCGACTTCTTCGATAGCGCGTGGGCGTACGGGCCGGAAACCGCCGACCGGATTGTAGGCGAAGCGCTATTTGACCGTCCGGTCGTCCTCGCTACCAAAGGAGGAGTCGACAAGCCTGCGCCGGGACGGATCATCGTCGATGGTTCGCGTGACACATTACACCGCCAGATCGACGGCGCGTTGAAGAATCTCAAACGCGACCAGATCGATCTTTTCCAGCTACATCGAGTCGATCCCGCAACGCC
>JASJBE010000029.1 GCA_030066655.1 Woeseiaceae bacterium
CAAACGTCGGTTTCGAAAAGGGCTCCGAAAATCGAGCTCCATGATTGCAAATGAAAGCATTGCGCTGAAGTTTCAGATCACTATTCTCGATCATGAGGCGAGAGCCTCGACAGCAAGTCCACTTTCGCTTCGCGTCTTCCTCGCCGGTTCCGCCGTTTGCGTCCTCCGCCCCCGACACTTGGTGAGGCTCGGACCTCATTCAGCAGGGCGGTCACAGCAAGCGGACTTGCTGTCGAGGCTCTCGCCTCATGATCGAGAATAGTGATCTGAAACTTCAGCGCAATGCTTTCATTTGCAATCATGGAGCTCGATTTTCGGAGCCCTTTTCGAAACCGACGTTTGCATTTTCTACTTAAAGTAAATTCGCAAACTCTCGTCACGACTCAAGCGCAAATTTTGCGCAAATGGCGTTTTGGACCGCCATGACATCGGCATTCTTGACGCGACGTTTGGGCGATCGACGCCTCTTTGTATTAAGACTCGATCTAATTCGGCCTCATTGGCGGCGCCGCGTCAGTTGTTCAGCCGACGCAGGATGTAACCGCCGGAGCGCTCGTCAAGTTCCAGGTCCAGATGACCGCGCTTCTGCGCTTCCTCGAGCAACTTGCTGAAGGAATCGAAGCCAAAGGCACTCTCGTTAAACCCGGGCCGTCGCCTTTTGAGCGCCTGTTTGACCATGGAACCCCAAAGCTTCTCTTCATCACCGCGTTCCGCCTTCAGCGCCGCAGCCGTCTCCAGCGCGAGATCGATGGCTTCCTGGGCCTCGTCCGCTTTCTGGGTCTTGGCTTGCTTGCGTTTGCGCGTCTTCGAGGAGGTCTTGCTCTGGCCGCGACGCTTCTGCTCGCGGACAAGATCGTCGTAGAAGATGAACTCATCGCAGTTGCTGGTCAGCAGGTCCGATGTCGAATTCCTGACGCCGATACCAATGACGGTCTTGGCGTTTTCTCGCAGCTTGCTGACGAGTGGAGAAAAGTCCGAATCGCCACTGATAATCACGAAGGTACTGACGTGCGACTTCGTGTAGCACAAGTCGAGTGCATCAACGACCATACGGATGTCTGCCGAGTTCTTGCCGGATTGCCGGACGTGCGGAATGTCGATCAATTCGAACGCCGACTCGTGCATCGGCTTCTTGAACTCGCGATAGCGTTCCCAGTCGCAATACGCCTTCTTGACGACGATGCTTCCCTTGACCAGCAGCCGTTCCAGTACGTGCTTGATGTCGAATTCAGCGTACTTCGCATCTCGCACACCGAGGGCTATGTTCTCGAAGTCGCAAAACAAGGCGAGATTGTCGTCGGTCTTTGACATGTTTTCCCCTGCCGTTCAGTCGGCATTGTCAGTTTCTTGGTAAAGGCATAAGCCTGCGCGCTTTTCTTACTGCTGGCAGCCAGGCGTTGCCCTGCGGCGACGATCTCTTGATTTTTGCCTCAGAACGTAGTGCCAGTGCTGCCATGCGACAACCGGGAGGATACGCTACGTTCCCGCCTTTTTCAGAAAAGACGGCGAGAGCCTCAACGGCACTGGCGGATTTCTTAAGAAACATTAGTAATGTTAAACTTTATTAGTGCTAACGCCCAAGGAAAAACAGGTTCTCGACTGTGTTCGTGATAACCCGATGGCCTCCCAGGACGCCATTGCCCGAATGCTCGGCTTGTCGCGTACCGCGGTCGCTGTTCATATCACCAATCTCGGCGCCAAGGGCTTCATCCGGGGGCGAGCCTACGTTCTCAACGAAGCGCCCTACGTCGTGGCTGTTGGCGGCGCGACAGTGGACATCAGCGGTCGACCGGAGACGCGGTTGCGAAAGGGTGATTCGAACCCGGGCACCGTCAGCGTCTCACCCGGTGGGGTGGCTCGTAACGTCGCGGAGAGCGCAACGAGGCTCGGCATCGACTGCCGTCTGATTACGGTCATTGGCGACGACAGCAACGGCGACTTGATCGCCGGGACCGCGCAGCGTGATGGAATCGATGTGACAGGCGTCATCAGGCTCGCGGGCCAGCGCACGTCCACCTACGTGTCCGTCTTCGACGAGCGGGGTCAGCTCGGCGCTGGCATATCGGACATGGAGATCATGGAGCAGCTGGACGCAGAGCGACTGCGCGAGCAGGAAGCGAGCCTGCGCAACGCCAGCGCGTTGTTTGTCGACGCCAACCTGAACGAGCAGGCGCTGGCCTACCTGTTTGACCGGTTCTCTGACAAGACAATCATCGCCGACCCGGTATCGGTCGCGAAGGCGCCCAGACTGACCGCTTTCCTGTCCCGGATCGATATACTGAAACCGACCCTCGACGAAGCGGGCGCGCTGCTGGGAAGACGGCTGCGCGGCCGGCAACAGGCGGGCAGCGCGGCACGTGCGCTGCTCGAGCGTGGTGTGGGAAAGGTCTTCATCTCGCTCGGCGCCCACGGAGTCTTTGCGGCCGATCAATCGACCGCGGAGCGCGTACCCGTCAGGCCCGCCACCAACATCGCGTCAGTAAGCGGCGCTGGTGACGCGCTGGTCGCAGGCCTGATTTTCGGCTCTCTGAACGACAGGAGCACGTTGGAGATGGCTGAGCTCGCGAACAACGTGGCGAGGATTACACTGGAGTCGACGACCGCAAGCGGCAGCGCGGGAGCCCTCAAGCGACTGACTGACACTTTTAAAGGAGAGGCGTATCGCCATGCGTGAGCCCCTGCGGATCTCGGACGACGTCAAAGACGCTCTTGGCAAAGGCGAGCCGGTCGTCGCACTGGAATCGACGATAATCAGCCACGGCATGCCCTATCCGCAGAATGTCGAGTGCGCAAGAAGCGTCGAATCTGCCGTCGCAGCAATCGGCGCGCGAGCCGCGACAATCGCGATCGTCGACGGAGAGCTGGTCGTCGGCGTCACGCCGGACGAAATGGAGAAGCTCGCCGACACGTCGGCCATCAAAGCCAGTCGTCGCGATCTCGCCGCCGCCGTCGTCAACAAGCTGACAGGTGGCACGACGGTCGCTGCGACGATGCTGATCGCCCATCGCGCCGGTATCCGGATCTTTGCAACGGGCGGCATCGGTGGCGTGCACCGCGGCTATGAGAACAGCCTGGACGTTTCCGCCGACCTGGAGGAACTGGCCCGAACGCCCGTGGCCGTGGTCTGCGCCGGCATCAAGTCGGTACTGGACCTGCCAAGAACGCTTCAGTACCTCGAAACGAAGGGTGTAGCCGTCCTCGGCTACGGCGTCGACAACCTGCCCGCCTTTTATGCGAGGGACAGCGGCTTGCCACTCGACTACCGGGTAGACTCGCCGGCGGACATCGCGGCGATGCTGGTTGCCCAGGATTCCATCGGGCTCTGCAATGGGACGCTGATCACGAACCCGATACCCGCTGAACACGCCCTGCCACGCGAGACGATGGACAGGCTCGTCGATACGGCGATCTCTCAGATGGAAGCGGCCGCGATTACCGGAAAGGACGCGACTCCGTTCTTACTCAAGCGAATCACTGAACTGTCCGGCGGCGAAAGCCTGGCCGCCAACATGGCGCTGGTGATCAACAATGCGCGCCTGGCTGCAGAAGTAGCCGTCGCCTACGCAAGCCGCAGCTGACGTCTCGCCCGAATACGGCGCGGAAACGTGTAGACCGCCTAAATAGCCCGCCGCCAGCAGAGTGCGGACGGCGGGTCTCATAAGAACCGCAAAGACTATTCGCGAATGACGCGAACGTCTTTGATGATGTGCGGGCCGTCGCCGCCGCCTTCCACGAATCGGACGTCACCTTCGACACCGGCCGACTGCAGCAGTGAGCGAATCTGCTCCTGGATAGCAGGTTCGATGACATTACGCGTCACGATAACGGCGCCCGACTCCTCCGCGTCGCCGACATGGACTTTCTTGTGGATGACGTCGACATCGACATCGGCGCCGAAGTCCTTGACGCCGTGGAGCTTGCCGGGGTCCGGAATCTTGACCACGTCGCCGTCGACATTCAGGTCAAAGCCGTCATCAGTGCGCGTGATCAGTACGTTCTTGCCATTGCTGTCGACAATCGAGCGATTTTCGCCGACCTGCATCTCGAGCAGATCGAAGTCGAGATCGTCGCTGCTGATTCTCACGACGCCGTCGGTTCCCTCGCTGATCACCTTGATCTCCATCTTGCTGTGCTCGCCGGCAAACGCCGTTGCCATGAACGGCAGCAGCAGAATCATCCATCGATACTTCATTGCTGTGTCTCCCCTGTATTGGTTATCGGTAACGTAGATGCCCGAACCGTGCATATCGTCGCAGGAACAAACCGGCTGCGGCATGCGGCCGCATGTGGCCTCGCTGGCGGGGTTCTACGCATCGTACTTTGTCGTTTACGACTGCCGCGAAAAATAACTCGTAAAAACATTGGCTTGGAAAACGCCGGACCTGGGCCTGACGGCGAAAAAAATCCTATCAAGCGCTAAATTTTGCCCAAAACCTGCCGATACCTCGGGGGACGAGCTGCGCGCGAGGATTGTGTGGGCAGCTCGCGTCCATTCCACCAGCGAGACACGACAGCTTTTACTATGAAGTCCCTCTACCACCGTCAGATCGAACGCGGCTTCAAGTCGCTGCGCTTCGAACCCGCTCTCGAAAAAGAATACCTGGAGGACGTTGGCTGCGCCGGCCTGTCCCAGCTGCGGCTCGCGCTCATGATCGGCTCGCTGTATCAGCTGTCGTTCCCGACGATGGACTACTTTTTTGACGGTCCGGGATTCAGTGACCCCAGCATCCCGATGCGTACCGCGATCACTCAGCCGCTGATCATCCTCATGTTCGCGTTCACGTACATGGCGCGATTCCGCAGCCTGCTGACCTACGCTGGCGTCGCTGTCGGCATGAGTATCGGCCTGACAACGCTGTTCATGGAGTCTGCGGGTGGCACTTTTGGTATTGCATCGGACCTGGCGGGCTATCTGCTAAGCACGTTTTACATCTTCTTCTACTTAGGCTTACGCTTCTGGCCGGCTGTCGCTACGTCGGTGGCCCTGTACGCGATGTTTATCGCCGTGGGCGTCGTTGGCCCGACGCCGGGCAACGCGCTGATATTCAGCGGCGTAATGCTCACCTTCGCAAATGTCATCGGCGTCACCGGTCTCTACAACCTCGAATACAGCAAACGGCTGAGCTTCCTCGAAGAGGGCGAACTCCGGTTCATGGCGGACCAGGACGCGCTCACGATGATCGCCAATCGCGGTGCGTTCGACCGGCACTTCGACCGGACCTGGCGCCACTGCCAGCGTGAGCAGATTCCCTTGGCGCTTGCACTCGTCGACATCGATCATTTCAAGCAATACAACGACCACTACGGACACCAGGCGGGCGACGATTGCCTCGTCAATATCGCGCCGATTATCGAGACGGCAGCGAAGCGGCCGCTGGATCTGGCCGCCCGCTACGGAGGCGAAGAGTTCGTCGTCCTGCTTCCCGGTTGCAACACGGCTCAGGCAGCAAGGATCATCGAGGACGTTCGAAAGGAAGTCGTCAGGCACATGTTCGAACACGTCGCATCGCCAACGTCAAAGATGGTGACGATCAGCGCCGGCGTTTCGAGTGTGGTCCCGCCGGGCGACGGCCCGGAAGAACTGCTTCGAGTCGCCGACGAAGCCCTGTACAAGGCGAAGTCCGAGGGCCGCAATCGCGTCGGCGTCTCAGAGGAAAGCATGGGCGACACGCAGCTCGCACAGGTCATCGAACTGTCGCTGCAGCGCGAACAGAACGCCTAGCCACGGCCCCCTTGCTGCGCTTACCGACTAGTCTCTCGGAGCGGTGAACGCCGTCGAGAAAAACAGGCTGTTCAGGAACAGCTTGTTAGTCCCGTACCAATAGCCACGAAAGTTCGTGTTATCGGCGAACAGGATGACGGACCCGAGGTTGAAACGCTCTGCGATCAGTGCGGGCGTAGACGCCAACGCCTGCTGATTGGCTTCCGACGCATAGCCCGACACTAACGGCTGCTCCGCATATTGAATCACGACGGCCCAGGGATTCTCCGTCGGTTCCAGCACGTCCGTGAAATTTTTGTGCAGCGCGATATCTCGCCGAGAGTAGCCGAAACCGAGGGGATGAGAGACATCGAGGTCGCCGCGAAACATCGCTCCGCCGAGGATGTCGACGGCCTCGCGGTCATCCTTGCTGGCGTAATCGAAGCGTCCAACAGGCTCCTCTTCCGCCGCGTCGTCTGCCAAGTCTTCTGCATCCGTTGCGCCCGCTTCCAGGCCCGGCGCAGCGTCTAGCTCGGGCACGTAGTCCAGTGTCGCCTCCCTGAGCCAGGCGATCGCATCGCTGAACGCAACGACCGTGCCGCCCTCGCTGACCCACTGGCGCAGGCGAGCCGTCACTTCGGGATCCAGCCCGGAGTAATCGCCCGACGGCATCACAATGTGCGTGTAGCGGGACCAGTCGATTCCCGCGAGATCATCGACATCCCGCATTGTCAGCGGGATGTTCATGCGGTAGTCCATCAGGTGCCAGATCTCCCCGGCATCGTAGAGATCGACGTCGGCGCCGATCGTCATCAGGATCTCGGGTTTTGTGATCGGACGGACCGACGGGCCGCCGACGTTGACGCCCCGCGTCCCGTTGACACTGCGACCAGATGCCAGCGCATGGACGCGCTGGCCTTCGACGCCGGCGACTTCCTGCATCAACGCATGAATCTCGCCGCGCGAGACGGTCTGGCGGTCCAACGGTATAACGATGCTGCCGCGTGGCAGGGACCTCGGCCCCTCCTTAGTCTCAACCTGTAACGGCTCGGTAGCGACCCTCGCCAGCAGGTCTTCCTCGAGCAATCGGTATAAAGCCCGAGGGGCCAGGTAAGGCGTCCACTCGAGCACGTAGCCAAAGCCCGACCGCTCCACGGCGCCGCTGCCCGATTCGAATTCGTACTCGCCACCCGCAAGACCGCGCAGCTCGCGTCCAGAGAGCTCGGCATACTCCAGGCCGAAGGCCGGCGGCAGCGTCCACGTCGATACATCGTAGAACGTCGAGTCCTCGAAGGTATCTGCCTTCTCGAAGATGCTGCGAATCAGCGTGTACTGAGGCTGCGCGGTCGGTACGACCATCGAGTGCGCCTGTTCAAAGACAATGCCATCCTTCTCGACGTCCCGGGTCAGCGCAAATGCGTCGATGCGATGCGTCTCGAGCAGTTCACTGAAGGCTTTAAGGCGGGCCGAGTCGCCGTTCGCGGAGAACACCCATGCCTGGGTTGGGCTCTTCCGGGCCGCGTCAATCGCGTCTTCGTAGAAGCGCTTCTGGTAGCGGAGGTAGTCCAGGCGTTGACTGGCGCCGGCGCGGATGCTCGCGATACTGGTCCGGAACTGCTTACGGATGTTCTCCCGGTACGTCCGGAGACCGTTGGCAGTCTCGAGTTCGCGCCCGCGCGCCGCGGCCGCCTCGTAGAGAATGCCGACGCCGCCGTTCAGGAGTGGAAAGGTCGAACCCTTGCCGACGTAATAATTATCGAATCGCTCGCCCTGGAAATACAGACGCCCTTCCCGATCGAGAACCTCGGACGGGAAAGCCGCGGTCTCAGCCATCAGCACTTCCGCAGCGTCCGGAGCCAGCGGATTGGTTCGCGTCCTGACGCCGGGATGGAAGTAGTAGGTCTGACCACCCCCCATCTCGTGATAATCAAAGGTCAGATTGGGTCGCCAGTGATGCCATTTAGTCATCCACGCTTTGGACTCGGGCTGTGTGACCAGCAGCCACTGGCGATTCAGGTCGAACCAGTAATGGTTCGTACGCGCGAAGCGCCAGCTTGACTGGTGCTCCATATGATCGGGGTTGCTGACGCGCCGCTTGCCGCCGTAGGTATCGACCCACGCGATCCGTTTCGCGTGGCCGTCCGGGTTGAAGATCGCCGTGACGAGGATGACGCTGTCCTCGAGAATCGACTCGATCTCTTCGCCCTGAGCCGCCGCGAGGTAGTAGACGAACGGTAGCGCCGCGTCCATCGCGCTCGCTTCAGAGCCATGTACGCCGTAGTTGACCCAGGTCACCATTGGCATGTCGTCTTCGACAGGCTGGCCGCTGGTTGGGTCTGTCAGCGCAATGTGCCGTTCACGAATCTGCTCGAGGTTGTCCCTGTTGGATTCCGACGTCGCAACGACAAACAGGATGGGACGCCGCTCGTGAGAGTATCCGATCGTCTCAACGCTGAGCCGGTCGCTCATGTTCGCGACGAGCCTTAAGTAGTCGACCAGCTGATGATGCCGGACGGGCTCGGTGCCCAGCTCGAAGCCGAGGAACTCAGCCGGCGTGGGGATGCCCTGGACGTAGCTGACATTCTCCGGGAACATCTGTGCATCGAATTCGCGCACGTCGACATCGGCAAACGCGACGCTCGAAAACAGCAGCAGCACGAGGTATTTCATAGGTCACTTCCTGGGCGCGGGACCGCGATTCTATCTGAAGATCGCCGTTCGCTGGCGCGACAGATACGTTCCGTTACGTGCCGGCGCCCGCCGACGCCGACAAATGACTAAAAAAGTGCCGGTTTGCTCAATCTGTGACGGCCTCCCGTCATGATGCCGCTGCGACTGCTACATTCGCGCGGTAACGCATTCGACGCGCACGGTGACAGACGGCGCGCGTCTGCTTCCGACAAGGCCATGAACGTGACTCTAAACTCTCGAAACACCGTCTCCACATTCGCTGCCTGCATCGTGTTACTCGCGCTTGGCGCGTGCGCGACGGACGCGGTCATCTACGAGCCTCCGACCGAGGAACCGACCTCCACCGTTACCTTCGTGAATGGCTCCGATAATCAGAATGGCACGTTTGTCGCGTTCCAGGACGCGAGGGCCTGCACCGGTCGGCAGACCATTCATTTCGACAAAGACAAGACGATCCCGGCCGGCAACTCTCGCTCGACACGAGTGGCGGCCGGCAGTGAGTTCGCGTTTTTTGCCTCCCTGAATACGGTTGAGAGCGAAGACTATGCGATCGAACTCGGCGTCACCGGCAGCGGGCCGGAACCCGTCCTGTCGAAGCGGTTTTCCGCGATTGGCTGCCACTCAATCGTCTCGTTCACTGTCGAACAGGACAAGGACTACTACATCGTCCTGTCAGGTCCGGAGTCCGCAGGATCCTGCGCTGTGTCAGTGTCCGAGATATACAGCGGAGGCATGGTCCTGCCGGTCAAGGCAAGGAAACGCGCCAGCCGGGAGACCTGGGGCCAGCCGAAGTCCTACTGCGAACCGCTGATCGATCCCTGACTGGGCCGCCTGGGCGGTCGGACGACAGTCCTCAATTAGGATACACGCTCAGGTAAATCGCTGTATCGCGACGGCCGACCAGACCACGACGACGATCAGCAGTGCGATGCTGACGGCCGCGGACCCCATATCCTTGGCACGGCCCGACAGCTCATGACGTTCACTGCCCTGCCGGTCGATCGCCGCTTCGATGGCAGAATTCAGGAGCTCAACCAGCAGGACGAGCAGGCACACGGCGATGAGCAGGGCCTGTTCGACGAGCGTGCGCCCGAGCCAGATGGCCAGTGGAATCATGACCACGAGCAGCATCACTTCCTGGCGGAACGCCGACTCGTGTTGCCACGCCTGCTTCAGGCCCTGTGCCGAGTACCTTGCGGCTCGAAACGCGCGCAGCAGTCCCGTGTTTCCCGGCTTACCCATTGAGGCCCCGTCCTGAACCTGGTGGTCTCGATATCATCGCAGCTGAACGCCCTCTACAGGCTTGGTTCCGTCTCGGATGCTGATGGCTCGCGCGGCTCCCGCGTCGCCCAGTACTCGTCGAGCTTCATCTCCGCGTCATCGCCGAAGAAGACGCGGCAAGCCTTCAATAGCCCCGGCGATTCACGCAGGCTTTCCTCACGCACGACCTGGCTGATCTTCGAACGGCGACGCAGAAAATCTTCCAGCCGCGTGATCATCTCGCGCCTGCCGGTATGTTCGATCTCGCACTTCAGGTATTCGGCCCTCTTCAGCATGCGCTTGGCGTTTTCCGGATTCGCACGAATCGACTCGAGCATTTCGAACGCGTCGGCACCGTATCGTCGCCAGAACCGCTCAGACAGGACTTCGCTGGCGTCGGCATCCGTCATCTCATCGAGGCCCATCAGTTTAGCCTGGTGCATAAACTCCGCCTTTGTTGCCTCGTCGGGTTCGCCATACCACTTGCGCCCGGCGAAGGGCCGCTTCAGTCCCAGCGATTCGACAATGTCGGCAACCTCATCGCCGACGTTAATGCAGTCGGTGAGTTTGCCACCGAAGATACTGATGTGGCGCGCGGCGTCGTCGACATCGATGGCATGCTTGCGAGACAGCGAAATCCAGTCGCTGTCGCTGTGTCCCGTCACGGCCAGCGGCCTCACGCCGCAACGCTCGGCGATGATGTCCGCCCTCGTCAGCGGTTCGCCCAGGTCGAGCAGCTCGTTGGCGTTCGCCAGAACGAAGTCCCGGTCTTCATCGGTTACACCGGCCTCGGGATCGTCGACTCGTGTGTCCGTCGTTCCGATGCAGGTCTTCGGCCCCATCGGCAAAATGAAAAACAACCGGCCGTCACTGGCGAAGAACGTCAGGATTCGCTTGCGTTCCATGACGCGATCGACGACCAGATGGATGCCCTTCGAGAACAGGTGCCGATGAGTGGTTTCCTGTCCCGTCAGCGCATTGTGCTCGTCCACGTACGGACCGCAGGCATTGACCAGCACGCGCGCCCGAATATCGAACTCGAGGCCCGACAGCTCTTCTCGAGCAGCGATGATCCACTCGTCGCCCTCTCGCCGCGCGCCGGTGGAACGAACGTAGTTGACGGCTGCCGCACCGTAGTCGAGCGCCTTGCGCACGAATCCCCAGACGAATCGCGCATCGTTATCGTGCAGATAGCAGTCTGAATACTCGATACCGGCAACGGCATCGCGAGTCTCAATAAGCGGCTCGCGCTCCTTCAGCTTCTGCGGCGAGAAGAACTTCGGAGCCCGGGTCGCAAATCGACCGATCAACCAGTAGACCAACGTTCCCAGGTAGACGAAGAACGACGGCAGGCGGAAATCCTTCTCGACCGTCGTCAGGAATCGAATCTCCTTCACCGTCGACGGGTAACTGCGGCTCAGCAGGTTGCGACTCTTGCACAGTTTCCAGACCAGCCCGAATTCGCCGGTCTCCATGTACTTGATCCCGCCCCACGCCAGGTTGGATGACTGCGAACTCGTGAAGCCACCGAAGTCACCCTTGTCAATCAGCGCTACCTTCAGTCCCTGCCCGGACAGTGCGGCGGCGGATACCGCGCCATTGATGCCTGCGCCGATAATGCAGACGTCGAACGACTGTTCTTTCAGTCGAGTGATATTGGTATTTCTCAGTCGCGACGACATCAGCTGAAGGTTACGTTGCTTCGAGTACCCGGCGTGGCATATCGACGTGACTCAGTCAGACTCGACCGTCTGCTGAACGAGGTCGACGAGCCTGTCTGTATCGCAGGGTTTTTCGAGACAGGCTCTGATCGGTGCGTCGACGAGCTGGGACCGAACGGTCGCTTCGTCATCGACGCTCAACACGATGATCCGCGCGTTCGGCAGGATGCCGAGGGTCTTCTCAATCGTCTCCGGTCCCGACATGCCGGGCATCGACATATCCTGGACGATGCACCCAATGTCCTTTCCATGCTCGGCCACGAGCTCCAGCGCCGTTGGGCCTGATTCGGCCGCCAGGACGTCGAGACCCGCTTCTTCGAGCACATCGACAATCAGGCTGCGAACCAACTCGTGGTCGTCGACAACCAGAACTCTCCCCCCCGATCGAGATGTCACAGTCGCATGCTCCAGGCTATCAGTGACTGTCCGTGAAAATCCCGCGGACTCGTCCGCAGTGTGGCACAGGCTCGCCCGGCGATAAAGGCTCGTTCCAGCGCAAAGTTAACACTACGCCTTCGATGCAGGCCGACGGCCGCTGGATTATGATCGACGGTCGCGCAGTCGGTGTCCGGAAGGTCCCGTTGCAGGGCTCTAGCTTCAGACAGGAATCGAAGATGACGCCACAGAAACTCCGTTGGGGGATAGTCGGCACCGGGTCGATCGCCAATGCGATGGCCGAGCGCCTCGCCAGCGCGACGGCGGCGGATCTGTGCGCCGTTTGCAGTCGAACGATGGCGTCGGCCAATGCATTCGGCGACGCGCACGGCATAGCATTGCGTTTCGACGATTGGCGCACAATGATGGACAGTCAGGACATCGACGCGGTCTACGTAGCAACGCCAACGGGCATCCGCGAGGAGATCTGTGTCGCCGCCGCCAGCGCCGGCAAGCACGTGATCGGGGAAAAACCGTTTGCGAACCTCGCATCGCTCAAGAGAATCACGACGGCCTGCCGGGAGAACGACGTC
The DNA here is from genome assembly GCA_030066655.1 of Woeseiaceae bacterium. Lineage (GTDB taxonomy): Bacteria > Pseudomonadota > Gammaproteobacteria > Steroidobacterales > Woeseiaceae > UBA1847. Next base: position 12,342 of record JASJBE010000029.1, read on the forward strand.
GTGTTCATGGACGCCACTCACTTCGTTCATCACCCGAGGACCGCTGAGCTAAAGCAACTGACCGCGCCCGGCTGGGTGTGGTCGGTGGACTCTGCGTTTCACGCCAGTCTCAAGGATCGTAGCAACATCCGCTACAACCCGGACCTGGAACCCTACGGTGCTGTCGGCGACACCGGCTGGTACAACATGCGAGCCGCGGTTGAATTCCTGTCGCCGGAGATCACGCTGGTCTCAGCCAGCACGGCGATTCGACGCGACCCTGACACGCGCGCTGTGATCAGCGGCAGCGGTATGCTTCGTTTCGACGATGGATCGACCAGCACATGGAACTGCGGCTTCGACTCCGGCGCCGTCGTCATGGACCTGCGAATTTCCGGCACGGATGCCTGCGTCAACGTCGACGATTTTATCGGTCACCAGCAGGACTTCACGGCGGACTACCGACTCCGGAGAGGCGGCTGGGGCCCGGACGGAAGCAGCGAGACTGTAAGCGTCGCTTCCCCGGCATCGGCAGCGACCCGGATGTTCGATGATGTCGCGTCCCTCGTCGGTGATGTGGACGGTATCGCCGCGAGCATCCGCGCGAGTGAGCGAACGCAGGCGTGGCTGGACGCGGCTTGGGAAGCCGGGCTGAATTCGGAGGCGAATTGAACCAAATGCCTGAGCCCCGGCTCGAAACTAATCAGGCACAACCCGCGACAGCGCGCGAGGGAGTTTGTTGACATGTCGAGTTCAAGTAACGACTGGATGATGCTGGTGGTCATCGTCGCAATCATCGGCGGCGCCGGTTACTGGTTATTGAATCGCGAACAGGCTGCCGAGCCGATGCCCGTCTCCGAGCCGACATTGCCGGCGGAGGCCACCGAAGAAACGACCGAGCCGCGATTCCCGGTGCCGAGAACCGGCATGCAGATGCCCGGGGACCTCGTTGAACTTCCGCCGCTCAGCGACAGCGACGCCTACTTCAAACTCGCGCTCCTCGATGTCTTCGGCGAGGCGCTGGCGGTTATGCTAGTCGAGAGCGGTGGCATCGAACGCTTCGTTACCACCGTCGACAACCTGCCAAGGTCGACACTGTCAGAGCGCCTGAGGCCCGTCTCGGCCGTTGGCGGTTCGCTGGGCATCGAGACGGCAGGCGAGAAGCTATTCGAGCTGTCGGCTGCGAATTCGGCACGCTACGAGCGCTACATCCGACTGCTCGAGCAAGCCGATATGGACACGCTGGTGGCCAGTTACCGGCGCTTTTATCCACTGCTTCAGCAGGCTTACGAGTCGCTCGGCTATCCGGACGGCTACTTCAACGACCGGCTGGTCGAAGTGATCGATCATCTGCTCGAGACACCCGAAGTCTCTGGGCCCGTGCTACTGCGTCGACCCCACGTGCTCTACGAGTATGCGGATCCGGCGCTGGAGAGCCTGTCCAGCGGCCAGAAAATAATGATCCGCATCGGCCCCGACGCCATGTCACGCGTCAAAGGCAAGCTAAGCGAACTGAGGCGCCGTCTGACGAGCCTGCCTCAGGACGCCTGATCCGCGTCCTTCGACGCATGCCAGGACGCGAGTACTTCTTTTTCCCTGTCCGGCGCAATGCCGGCCCGAAGTGTCGCCTGCCGATCCGCAGGCAATGAACGGAACCAGGCGAGCGTGTCCCGGATCGTCGTTTCGACCGGACGAATCGTCAGGCCGGCGGCGAGTGCCTTCGCCGGCGACCAGGTCAGCGATCCGGTCATCGGGCTGTCAGAGTCCGCCCACATCGGGATGTTCTGCCAGGCCAGCAGGCCCTCCTCCGCCAGCAAGTCAGCCGGGACCCAGGTCAACTCCGTTCCCTTGCCGGTAACCTCGACGCAGGCCTCGAGGAAATCGCCCATCGGCATCGGCTCTCGCACGAGGTTGAAACTGTCCAGTTTGTTCTGCTCAAGGCAATGCACCATGAACTCCGCGAGGTCGCGGACATCGATGTATTGCGTCAGATCCCGAGGCTTTCCAGGCGCCAGCATCTCTCCACCCAGGTCGGCACGGTTCGGCCAGTAGGTGAATCGATCGGTACGATCGCGCGGGCCGACGATCAGGCCGGGGCGGATCTGGGTGACACGTTTCGGCATGGCGACCTCGGCAGCCCGCTCACAGTAGGCCTTCAGCGCACAGTAGTGCGTCGACACGTCCTCCGTAGTCGGGTCCTCGAGCGTCGCGCCCGCAACTGCCTCCGTCCTCATTGGGGGACCTTCCAGCCAGCCGTCGTACTGGCAGATCGTCGAGACGAACAGGTACTGATCAGCGCTGTCGGCCAGTAGCTTCGCCGACGCGCCGACGATACGCGGCACGTACCCGGACGTATCAATAACGGCGTCCCACTTGCGACCCGTAAGGTTGCTTAAGCCCGCGTCCACGTCGGGGTCACGATTGCCGACGATCTTCTCGAGCTCCGGGAACAGGTCGTTGTTCGTTCGTCCCCGGTTAAACAGCGTGACGTCATGGCCTCTGTCGATCGCGTACTGCACCGTGTGCGGACCGAGAAAGCCGGTGCCGCCCAGGAACAGGATCTTCAGACTCTTAGGCGCGTCGGACGTGGCGAATGATTGGGTTGCAGCTAGCCCGAGGGCCGCTCCGGAACCCGCCAGGAAGGCTCTTCTGTTCGTCATGTTCTCCCCCTCAAAAACGAATCAGATCAATGCAGACGCGGGCAACGGCAGAAAGTTCCTGCGCGTGTCCTCTCGACAGCGGCCGCGCCGGCCTGGCGCTATTCTATGCCGGCGACGGTGAGCCGTCGAACGAGCGTCAGGCTGGCTGACACACGGGGCAGTAGAAGAGCTTGCGGCTGCCGACGTTAGTTCGCTCGATGCGCGTCGAGCACTCATGGCAGGCCTCGCCGCCCCTGCTGAACACGTAGTGACGGTACTGGCCGTAGCGCAGGCCCTTTGCTTTTTCCCGTTGCGCGATTTTCGAGGTAACGGTGATGCCCTTCGTCTGGTAGGAACGACGGCATAACTTCAGCGTTTCTCGTGCGAGCCTCTGCAGGGTCGCGCGGTCAACGTCTTTCGGGCGGTTGGTCGGGAAGACGCGCCCCGCCCACAGGATCTCGGATCGCAGGTAGTTGCCAATGCCGGCGAGGAAATGCTGGTCGAGGTACAGGCTGCCGAATGCGCGGCCGGAGAATCGTTTTGATTCGAGTCGCTTAACGATATCGGCAGGCTTCAACGCAGGATCGAGCACGTCGGGGCCGACCGCTTTCAGGAAGGGATGTTCATCCAGCCGGTCTTCTTCCAGTATGTCGATGTCCGTCGCGCTGTAGAGCCTGGCGGTGTGCGTATCGGTATCGAACGCGACGCGGAGGCTGCGCGTCGTCTTTGGCAGACGCGGCAACTTCGACGTATACCATCGGCCGTAGAGCTGGTTGTGGCTGTACATGACGAGGCCGTTATCGAAGCGCGTCAACATGGCCTTGCCGCGAGTGTCGATGGCTGTCACGGTTCGTCCGCGCAGTACGTCCTCGTAGTCCTGCATCAACGGTAAGGTCAAGGTCACGCTCTCGAGCTTCTTCCCTACCAGCACGCGAGCAATCTTGTCGGCTGCCAGCCGAATCTCAGGCCCTTCGGGCATGGCGTTCTCCCCGGCAACGCTTGGAGCAATAGCGCACGGCATCCCAGTCCTTTTCCCACTTCTTGCGCCAGGCGAACGGGCGATTGCAGGTGGGGCAAATCTTGGTTGGCAGGTTCAGCTTCTTGTGCATTGCGGTTGGATTTTTGTCGACGCACCTAGTGTGGTCGCTGCGGCCTCGCCGCGCTAGGATGCGTGTGTAACAAGTCGTTTCGGAAAGTGAGAGTGGCCAGGATTGCCGTTATCGGAGCTGGACTCGCGGGTCTCGTGTTCGCACGGGAAATGTCTGCGACGAACGAGGTCGTGCTGTTCGAGAAGTCCCGCGGAGTCGGCGGTCGGATGGCGACGCGATATGCGGATCCGTACCGCTTCGATCATGGCGCCCAGTTTTTCACGGCACGCTCGGCGGCGTTTCGCAATTACCTTAGGCCTTTTTTGAGTTCAGGCGTTGTTGCGCCGTGGCATGCCCGTTTCGCTGAGCTGACCGGCGACACCATCACGTCAGAGCGATCCTGGAACGACGATCACCCTCACTACGTCGGCGCGCCCGGTATGAATGCATTGCCGAAGGCCCTTTCGGAAGGACTGGACATCCGGCTTGGCGTCAGAATAGCGGGAACGAACCGGGACGCAGGCTCCTGGACTCTATCTGGCGACGACGGCTCAGTATTCGACGGTTTCGACTGGTTGGTCTGCACGCAGCCCTCACCGCAGGTTGCGCCGGTTGTCGGCGCTGTGACGGCTCTCAGCGAGCGGGCGCGTTCGGCAACGATGAAGGCCTGCTACGCCCTGATGCTGGGGTTCGAACAGCGCGTCGCGACGCCATTTGACGCAGCACGAGTCCTGCAGGCCGACATCAGCTGGATTTCCGTCAACAGCTCCAAGCCGCAGCGATCTGATGACTTCACGCTGGTCGTGCACGCGACCAATGCCTGGGCGGATGCCCATATCGAGCTCGACCTGCCTGAAGCCAGGTCTCATATGCTTCAGCAGCTCCAGTCGGTCACCGGCATCGACGGCAGCAAGGCGAGCGAACAACAGATCCATCGCTGGCGTTATGCGAACGCCGACAAGCAGGCCGGGCCACCCTGTCTCGTCGACCGTGAATCCAGGATTGCGGCCTGCGGTGACTGGTTTATCAGGGGTCGCGTCGAGGCCGCCTTCAAGAGCGCGATCGCGCTGGCTGACGAATTCAAAACCATCTCTTAAGCCCTCGCCGCCGTAAGCCGTTTTGACTTGATCTCGCTAATCGGTATGTTAGCCCGTCCCAATCGGCGACGCCGCAGTGCGACGAGGAGCGAGAGCGAATGGACATACTGAGCGAACTGATCCTGTCGGGCCGGATCATCGATATCGTCCTTGGTGTCCTGATCCTGGAGCTGCTCCTTATCTCGATGCTGTATCGGACCAAGGGTAAAGGCGTGCCCCCGTACCCGCTGCTGGTCAACATCGGCGCGGGCGGCAGTCTCGCTCTCGGTATCAAGGCGAGCGTTACAGGTGCAGATTGGCAGTGGATTGCGGTATGGCTGGTCGCATCGCTCGTGTTTCACATTCTCGATATCAGCGCACGCTGGCAACGAGGAACCTGACCGGCTCATCGTCACGGAAGACCCATGGATTTCACGCTGTACTGGTTTATGTTCCCGGTGGCCATCTGTGTGGCCACCTGCGCGATGCTCAGCGGCATCGGCGGAGCGGCGCTGTTTACGCCCATCTTTGTCCTTATCTTCCCGCTGCTGGGCGAGGAATACACGCTCTCATCAACCGTTGCCGCGATCGCGGCGGCGTTGATTACGCAGACCTTCGGATTCCTGTCCGGGTTCATCGGCTACCAGCGACGCAAACTAATTGATTACGGACTCGCGTCGCGTCTGCTGGTCATCGCTGTCCCGGTCGCCATTGCGGGAGCGATGCTGGCCAACGCGATGCCGGATCACCTGCTGCTCGCCGGGTATGCGGCGCTGGTGTTACTGCTCGCGGTGGGCCTGTTCCAGCAGACCCGAAGCCGGGTTCGCGTGCGCGACGACGTGCCGCAGGAACTGAGGCTCGTCATTGACAGTGCCGGCAACCGGCACGAGTTCGTTCACGAAGGACTGCACATCAAGGACAAGCTGCTGACCGGCGTTGGCGCCTTTATGACCGGACTCGTGTCAGTCGGCATCGGCGAGGTCACCATCTCGCAGCTGACGCGTCGGGGTGTGCCGATTGCCGTCGCGGCAGCAACGTCTGTACTGGTCGTTATCCTGACCGTGGCGACAGCCTCATCGGCGCTGGCGGTGGAGCTGATCCGGGACGGGGGCTGGGCGGCGGTACCCTGGCACCTGCTGGTCTGGGACATTCCCGGCGTGCTGATCGGCGGGCAGATCGGCCCCCGCCTGCAGGGCCGGTTCAACCAGCGGACGCTGCAAAAGGCGATCGCCGTCATGTTCATCATTATCGGTATCGCGATGGCCACCGTGGCCTGGCAACGCGGCGGCCTGCACTGACGTTCAGGCGCCCTGGCGCGCCTCGAGCCGGCGACGCTGCGACGTTATCTTTGCCTGGTGATACAGAAGATAGGCTACCCCCAGCGTCGTCGGAGTCGCCCACAGCACGGGATTCAACGCGTACTTCGGCAGCAGGTTGACGGCGCCGAAGGCGAGGAATGCCGTGTAGACCGAGATGCCGGCGCCGACCAGCCCGCGCGAATGCTGAATCAGCCACTCATTGAACGGCGGCGATTCGCGGAAAATAAAATGCGTGTTGAGAACAGCCGCCGTCAGGCCGACGGTTGAGATGCCAATCATCAGGCCGTTCTTCAGGAGGATGCCCTGGTAAGCGCAGTTCGCGGCAGCGATGAACGTCAACAGCTGCAACGTCAGGTTCACCGGGTTCCTGTTACGAGCGTGCGACTGCCGGTTGCGAATACACAGCAATCCATACCACGCCAGCATGATCGTCATCGTGGCGAGATACAGCATCATCCAGCCGAACACGCCGCGGATCATCGCCGCGTCGTCAGAAAAAAGATGAGTCTCCAGCGGGGAATGCAGCGTGCACAGGCTGATGCCGATCGCGATCGAACCCGTGATCAGCATGCTGTAAGCAAACACCTTGCCCCACAACTTGTGCAGGCGACTACCCTTCCGGCCGAGGATTGGCACCCACACGCACAGCAGACCGACCGTCCCCGTGATGATGTGAGCAACGATGAGCGCTTCGAAGAGATGGACGACCAACTCTCGCTCCTGTCCAGACTGTTTAGCAGAGTTGTAATTCTATAATATCAGGGCCGGTATCGCGCGTTGAGGGAACATCGGGCACATGAGTAGTCGAGCAAAGGCCATCGTCATCGGGAGTGGATTCGGAGGACTGGCCGCCGCGGTCCGACTCGGCGCCAAGGGCTATGACGTAACCGTGCTGGAGAAGCTGGACGCACCGGGCGGCCGCGCCTACGTCTATCGCCAGGACGGCTTCGTCTTCGACGCGGGCCCGACGATTGTTACGGCACCCTTCTTGCTCGAAGAACTCTGGACGCTGTGCGGCAGGGACATGTCCGACGACATCGACCTCCGGGAACTCTCGCCCTACTACACGATTCGCTTCGATGACGGCAGCCACTTCGACTACAGTGGCGACGATGAAGCAATGAAGCGGGAGATTGCCCGCTTCAACCCGGCGGACGTCGAGGGCTACGAGCGATTTCTGAAAGCCAGTGCAAAGCTCTACGACATCGGCTTCGACCAGCTCTTGCACGTGTCTTTCGACTCTATCGGCAAAATGTTCAAGGTGCTGCCGAAGTTAGTCGATGCGCAGTTCTATCGGTCCGTGCATGGACTCGTGTCACGCTACATTAAAGATCCGAAGCTGCGACGTGTTTTCAGCTTTCACCCCCTGCTGATTGGCGGCAATCCCTTCTCCGCGACTGCCGTATACGCCCTGATCGCGCAACTGGAGCGTAAGCACGGTGTGCATTTCGCCATGGGTGGAACCGGCGCTCTGGTGACCGGACTCACCGGCCTGATCGAGTCGCAGGGCGGCCAGATCCGTTGCAACGCGCCCGTCCGCCAGATCATCGTCGAGAACGGCGCGGCGCGCGGCGTGGCACTCGAAAACGGCGAGATTCTGAAGTCCGATCTCGTCGTATCCAACGCGGACTCGGCCGCGACCTACAAGCGCCTGCTGTCCGATCACAAGCGCAAGCGCTGGACGGACTCGAAGCTCGATCGCGCACGCTACTCGATGAGCCTGTTCGTCTGGTATTTCGGAACGGACAGGCGGTACGACGACGTGCCTCATCACATGATCATGCTCGGGGACCGCTACAAGGCGCTGCTCGATGACATCTTCGCGAAGAAAATCCTCGCCGACGACTACAGCCTGTACCTGCACCGACCCACGGCGACCGATACATCGCTCGCACCCGAGGGCTGCGATGCCTTCTACGTGCTGTCACCGGTCCCTAATCTCGATGGCAACGTTGACTGGGAAGAGCAGGCGGAACGCTATCGCGCTCGAATCGCCAGCACGCTGTCACAGACGGTACTGCCAGACCTAAAGAACCACATCGTCACGTCGCGACTGTTGACGCCGATCGACTTTCGCGAGCGGCTGTTCTCGGAAAGAGGAGCCGCTTTCGGGCTCGAGCCCGTGTTGACGCAGACGGCCTGGTTTCGCCCGCATAACAGCAGCGAAGACGTGGACGACCTGTATATCGTGGGCGCGGGCACGCATCCCGGCGCCGGCCTGCCCGGCGTCATTTCCTCTGCGAAAGTCTTAGACGAACTCGTGCCGGACGCTAGCTGACCCCGAGGTCCTCGCGGATACTCTGCGCCGCAATCCGTCCCGACAGGCTTGCCATCGGTATACCCGGCCCCGGGTGAACGGTACCGCCGGCGAAATACAGTCCCTTTATCGATGATCGTGACCCGGAACGCTTGAAGGTGCCAAACGCGCCGTGGGTCGGCCAGCCGTAGATGGCGCCATCGCTGCCGGGGAAACGAGCGTCGAAATCCGAAGGCAATGTTCGTTCGACGGAGGCGATGTCGACGCCCAGACCGTGGCGACCGAGCAGGCTGAAGGCGCGCGCCTCGAAGTCGTCGATCTCCGATTGCGACAGTGCACGGGGTGGCGCATTCATCAGCACGAAGAGTTTCTCTGCCTGCTCGGGAGCCGTGCCCCCGATCCGGTCCTGTGCACAGAGATACAGCGTGGGCTCGTCGCAGACCGTTTGTCGCTTGAAGATGGCATCGAACTCGGCCCGGTAGTCCGCCCCAAAGAACACCGTGTGGTAGCGCAGCGGGAAGCCCCTCGTCGTGGCTTTCATGCTCCAGGTCACCGCGGACAGCGAGCGTTCTTCCTTGCGCCGGTCGGGTACCGCTTTCGCGACGCCGCGACCCAACATACCGTGAGTCAGCGCGTTTACGTCGCCGTTGAAGACCACGCAGTCCGACATGAGCGTCTCCCCGTCCTGCAGTCGAACCCCCGTCACGCCGCGGCGGTCGACCAATACCTCGTCGACCGATGTCTCCAAGCGCGTTTCGACGCCGCAGTGTTCGGCCGTCTCTAAGAGCGCCTCGGCAAAGCGCTGCATACCGCCTCGCACCATCCAGACGCCGGCTCGCTCTGCGTGCGCGATCAGCATCAGCGTCGCGGGCGACTGAAAAGGCGACGACCCGCAATAGGTCGAGTAGCGAGCAAACAACTGTCGGAGTCTCGGGTCTTTGAAGACTCGGCCGAGCTCCGCCCAAAGGCTCGTGAACGGCTTCGTCTGGAAGAGTCGGTTCAGGCGCAACAGGCCGACGGACAGAGTCAGGCCCACCGGACCCGGTTTTTCGCGACGCATAAATGATTCATCGAGCGTCTCGAACACGGACGCAGAGTCTTGAGCGAATCGCCGGTACGCGTCCGCTTCGTCACTGCCCGCGAATTCCGCTATGGCCTCGACCGACCTGTCGAGGTCCGCGTACAGGTCGAGGCGGCTTCCATCCAGCCACGCGTGTCGCGCCAGGTCTTCGGCCTCGACGAGCTCAACGCAGCTATCGAGCGACGTACCCGCATGCTGCAACAGGCTGTCGAACACCCATCGCATCGTGAACACGGTAGGACCGGAGTCGATGCCGCTGCCGTCGACCATGACTTCCCGCATCTTTCCGCCGGGTACAGACTGCCGCTCCAACAGCGTCACACGAAATCCGGACGCAGCCAGGTCGATCGCGGAGGCGAGGCCGCCCATACCGGCGCCGATGACGATAGCGTGTTTGCTCACGCCGATTTCGCCAGCGATCGTCGCAAAGAGACACGGCACTGAATTTCTTCTGCCGGCCGCGTCGTTAGCCGAGACACCGGCCTCACGGTTTCCGGCGAACTGACCTCGAAATCATAGCGACGGACCAACTCCGCGAGAATCAACCCGGACTCGATGGTCGCAAACGCCGCGCCGATGCAAACTCTCGGGCCGAGACCAAACGATAGCAGCACGCCGTCCTCATCCACTCGGTCCGGATTGAATCGATCGGCATCTCGCCACAACATCCGGTTGCGGTGCGACGTCCACGGGGAAATCATGATCATCGCACCTTTCTTGACCTTGAAATCGCCGATCGTCGTTGCCTCGGCCGCGACGCGAGGCAGGAACGTGATTGGCGGATACAGTCGCAGCGTCTCCCTGAAGACATTACGGACGAACGCGAGCTGTTTCACATGGTTGAAATCGACCGGACCGTCGCCCACGACTCGATTGACTTCGTCGCGCAATCTCACCGCGGTCTCGGGGTGCTGGGACAGGATGTAGAAGACCCAGGTCAGAGCACTTGCCGTCGTCTCATGACCGGCGAGAAAGAAGACGCCCAGTTGATCGATCAGCTCCTTGCGACTGAACCCCCGGCCGTCGACGGGGTCTTTCGCCGCAATCAGCGCGGAGACAATATCGTCGCGCTGCTTTGCCTCGCCCGACAGGCGTGGATCAATCAGGTCGCCGATATGTTTGCGGATGCGCTCACACGCCGCGAGCACGTTGTCCGGTTGCTTGACGTCCGCCCACGGCTTGCCGAAGATCAGCTCGCGCAGGTTGACGTTGGCGACGCTTTCCTCGAATTCCGTAAACGACTCGAAGACGTCTCGCGCTGTCTCGGTCCCGAGCTTGGTCGAGAATACCGTCCGGCAGATCACGTCCGCCGTCAGCTCGCTCATGGTCAGGTCGAGCGAGAAAGACTCACCGGTGTTCGCACGTTGGTCCAGCAGTTCAAAATAGTCTTCGACCGCTGCCCGCATCGACGGAAACGCACGGTTGATACGCATGTGCGAGAACGCCGGATCGATCATCGCGCGCTGGCGTCGCCACCGTTCGCCGCCGGATACAAATATCGAGTCACCGACGAGCGGTTCGAGCGCCCCGACCATGAGGTCGTTCTTCGGGAATATCTCCAGCGGGTCGGTAACGATGTCGCGTACAAGATCCAGGTCGTTGACGAGCAGAATCGAGCGCCGCGAATAGCCGAGCCAGGTGCAGGGCTTCGTGTATGCATCGACCGGCACCAGGCTGAGCAGGTCGCCGTCACCCTGGCGTATTACACGAATCAGTGACCTGATCGGCGTCATCGGGCGAGGCGCGGGAGGACGAAACAAGTCACTCATTGTCGTGGCCGATTTTCATGTCTCGTGATGCGCTTTGACAGCAAGTATTATAGGCCTTACCAGCCCCGGATGATGCCCGTGTCGACAATAAAAACTGTATTACTGACACTCGGCCGACTACCTGTTGCCCTCGACATCGCACGCGCGTTCGACGCTGCCGGCTGGCGTGTCATCGTTGCAGACCCGTGGGCCATGCATCTGCTCCGGATGTCGAAGTCGGTGTCGAAGTCTCTCGTCGTACCGTCGCCTCGTGCAGACGTATCAGGCTACTGTGATGAACTGGCTCGCATCGTCAGCGATGAATCCGTCGAACTGGTCATCCCGGTGTCGGAGGAAACCGTGTACGTTGCGGCGCTTAGAGATCGCGGACTCCCGGTCTTCTGCATGAGCCAGGACAAGACGCTGGGGTTGCACGACAAGGCTCGGTTCATTCGACTGGCCGAGACCATCGGTCTGCCGGTACCGAGGACGGCGTTGGCGAGTGAGTCTCCGGACTTTACGGCGTCAACGTCGTACGTCAGCAAACCCCGTTTTTCCTGCTCGGGTCGCGGCATCCGTTTTCACGCGGCGGGCAGCCTCTGCGATACCGATGACCAGCTCGTGGTGCAGGAAAAACTGGAGGGCGAACACCAGAGCATTTTTTGTGTGTCTCGGGACGGGGAGTTGCCTGCGTGGGCGGTCTACCGGCCTACCCTTATCGATGGCAGCGTGTCGATCGCCTTCGAATCCGTTTTGGACAGCACGGCCGTCGTCGACTGGGCCAGGCGCTTTGCAAGAGCGACTGCGCATACGGGGTTCATCTCTTTCGATTTCATCGTCGGCGAAGATGGCCGGGCGCTTCCGATCGAGTGCAATCCCCGGGCAACGAGCGGTATTCATTTCCTCACCGGAGAGGTCCTCGTAGAAGCAATTATCGGAGATCGAGATCGTGCGCAGGATCAGGCTTTGCGGGAACAGAGACTGAAGGAATCCTACTCCTGCTTCACGCGCTTGCTCCGTTCAGTCTCTTCGCGCAACGAATTCCGATGCGCTGCCAAAGCGATGCGTGAGTCAACGGATGTCACCTGGCAGCGTAGCGACCCGTGGCCGTTTCTGCTGATGACGATCAATTCGTGGCGCATCATCGTCAAGGCGATGTCTGCCGAACACAGCTTCGCCAGCGCCTCCGTCGCCGACGTCGAATGGCGCCCAGAGGATGCGCCATAGGGATGCTGATCTACGCAGATAAGAACGGGCATGAGCTCGTGTGCCACGAGAGCGCGAGCGAAGCGTTCATCGCGCAACTGGCCTCGACCGAGTTCGGCACCTCCGAACTGCGATACCGCCGCCTCGACTGTGAACAAGTGGCGTCAAGGCTGGACGATGCCCGATTCCTGGAGCTCACCAAGCGTGGCGAGCTGATCGGCACGTACATGTTCTGTCCGCAACGACTGGCGATCGGCGACGTGGAGCTGAGCGGTACCTACCGCGGCCTGTTGACCGTCGCGCCGGAACATCGGTCTTCAGGCGTGAGCCGCCTCCTCGTCAGAGAGGCGCTAGCCTGGCTGCGCCAGCAAGCCGACGGGCAACCACACGTCACCTTCGGTTGCATCGACCTCGGCAACCAAAGATCGATACGCCTGCTGCAGTCGGTCGGCGTCCGCCAGTTCGGCGAGCTGCGCTCGATGCTCGTCTACCGCCACCTGACGGCGCGCAGTGACAGCGTCGACGTAGTCGACAGCACAGCCCGAATCACTGAGGCGCTGCAGGCGGGATACGGTGATTGCGGACTCCGGCCGCTACACGAGTCGAACGGACCGTTCTACGGCATTGCTGACGGCGGCACGCTGGTTGCAGGCGCAAGGGCCGAGCTGGTTCGACTGAATTTGGCGGCACCGGACAGTTATTGGCCAAGAGTCTATGGCGCGATGATCGACGTGTTTCCGCCGGGGAAACGGCGTTTCGACCCCAGGGAGTTCCGGTACGTCCGACTGTTTGACGTCGTTGCCCGGGAGAACTCGGCTGCCGCATGGCGCACCTTGCTGAAGGACATACTCGACCGGCACGGTGCACACATGGCCATGTTTGTCATGGACCCGAGGCGAGAGACCTACGCAGAGCTCGAGCGCGCCGGACTGTTTGGCCGGCTCTCGCGGCTCACGCGGCAGAACATCGCAGTTGTCGGCAATGCCCTGCATCCGGGGGATACACTTATCAAGCAGATTATCGATCAACCACTGGCCATTGGACCGCCGGATATCTGATTTATCGCTTCACGGATACGGTATCCTGAACAAAGAAAAAGAAAGGAAGGTCTCTTGTCCAAGCCACTCCCCTCTGCACTGGATGCTGAACGCCTGACAGGTGACGGACAGTCCGGTCACCTCAGCTATTACGTTGCCGGCGATG
>JASJBE010000144.1 GCA_030066655.1 Woeseiaceae bacterium
GGCCGTGGCGGCCCGCCGATACGCGCACGTCGTCTCGGCAAACCGAACCGGCAAGTCGAGCCTGATCGCCAGCGCTGCCGCACACCTCGAGCACAACGACGTGCACGTCGCCATCCTGGACCTGCAGCAAATCGGGACCCGCGAGGCAGGCTCCGACGCGGGGCGTTGGTTCTACAATGTCGCCTACCGACTCATGCGGCAGCTGCGCATCAAGATCGACCTGCAGGAGTGGTGGCAGGACAAGTCGATCCTCAGCAACCGCCAGCGCCTGCTGGAGTTCTATACCGAGATCGTGCTGGGTAAGGTTGATGGCCCGATTGTCGTCTTTGTCGACGGCGTGCAGGTTGTCCGTGATCTTCCTTTCGGCGACCAGCTGCTCGCCAGCGTCCGTGCCGCACACAATGCGCGATCCGCCGACCCGGAATTCATGCGCCTCACCTTCGTGTTGACCGGGGAGTGCGATCCCTCGTTGCTGGTGGACGAGCCGGAACTGTCGCCGTTCAATGTCACGCAGTCCATCCCCCTCGATGATTTCTCACGCGGTGACATCGAGCCCTACGGTCCCGAGCTGAACGTCGATGCCGGGCACGTCGAACAGGTTCTCGACCGCATCTACTATTGGACCCGCGGGCATCCATACCTGACACAGAAGTTGTCACGAGCCGTGTCGCGAGCGGAACTGGACGACGAGCCTGACGAGTTCGTCGACAAGCTCGTCGCGCAGCAGCTTGCCAGCAGGGCGGCGATCAACAGCGAGCCGCACATGAGCCAGATTCACCAGTCCATCGTCGGTGATTCAGCGCGTCGCGAGGCGCTCCTGAACCTCTACGGGCGCATTCGCAAAGGCGTGGCGGTTGCGACAGACCTGGGCTCGCCGCTGCAACGCGAGCTGATCGCCGTCGGGCTCCTCGAGCTGGATGATGCCGGCACACTGCGCGTACGTAACCGCCTGTACGAGGCGGTCTTCACAGCGCGCTGGGCCAACGAAAACCTGCCGACGCACTGGCGCGGCCCGGTCGTTGCTGCCGCGGTCATACTCATCATGCTGATCATTCCGTTCTGGTACACGCAATGGCTGCCGGGGCCTTATGTGCGCGTGCTGACGTCGGTCGATACGTCGCCTGTCGACGCCGAGGTGACGTGGCTGAATTTCAGGTCTTTCCCCGGCCACTCCGATTCCGCGGACGCCGTGTTCGTGCAGTATCTGATGGCGCGGGCCGAAGATGCCGCCACCGAGGCGGAGATCCGGCAGATCGCGAGACTCGCCGCCAACATGGACACCGAGCCGCAGCTGTCACAGCGCCTGATCGCCCAGTTCTGGGACCGTCGGAGCCTCGAGGCGATGCGTAACGAAGACCGGCTCGACGGACTCCTTGCGACAATCCGGTCTTTTGATGTGTCGACGCGACTTCGACGCAGCCGCGCTGCCATGCTGGCGTCGGCCGATCTGCCCCTGCTCAGCGCAACGCTGAGCAGGGACGCGGAGCTGAGTCCGGGTGAGCTGCGCTTCGACGCCGACAATGAGCTGGTCAGCCTGATCGACGGTGCGTCCGTCACGCAGTGGTCGGCCGACGCCCGCGGCCTGGATGCAAAGCCGGCCTGGGACATGCTGGCGCTCGAAGTAACGCCCCTCGTTCGAAGGGTCGTCGTCGACGCGCCGGGTACCGTCAACCGCATCGGGCTTACGCTCAGCATCAGTCACCCGAGGATCCAGGACCTTGCGATCAAGCTCATCGCGCCTTCCGGCAAAACCGCCCAGGTTCAGCTCGACGTGGAGCGGGCGACGGTTAGCGACACGCTGCGGGTGCCTTCAGACCAGCTTTCCGGGCTCGTCGGGGAAGAGCTGTCGGGGACCTGGAGCGTCAGCATTCGGGACAAGTCGCTGGGCCTCGCAGGCCACCTCGTCGGGTGGAACCTGAATCTGAATGCCCAGGTGCTGGTCGAGGACTTCCAGCGCGGGCCGAATATTCCGGACCCCGCCGAGGTGGAGCCCAGCAGTGTCTGGATTGGAAGCGATGCTCGCTATGCGGTCGCTCGTACCGACAGGAGCGACACCGTTCGCATCTGGGACCTTGCCTACGCCAAGCCACTGGGTGCGGTGACGCTCGCCAGCAATGAAGAAGTCATCGGCATCGACGCGACCGGGCAGGAGCTGGTGACGGCGACCCAGGAAAGCGTTCACGTCTGGGACATCGGGACGGGTCGCAACCTTCGCGCGTTGGAAATCGACACCGGGGCATGGGCGATCCGGTTCCTTAAGGACAGTCGGCGCCTGATCACGCGACAGCTTGGCGACCTGGAGACGCGTTTCGAATTATGGTCCCTGGATGAGCAGTCACCGATCGGCTCGCTGACCGTAGCCGGTTCGCCGACACTGGACACCGTGAGCGCCAATGGCGAAGTGCTCGCCCTTGCGGATGCCGAGCGCTCAGTTCGCATCTGGAATCTGTCCAGCGATGAGCGACTCGCGCAATTCGATCTTCCCTACCAGCCGGGTTCGATCGAACTGTCGGCAGACGGCCAGCATCTGGGCGTCGTGTACCCCAGGGCGGGTGTTGCGCAGTACTCCGTTGCGACCCCGGACGCGCCCGTGTTCGAAGACTTCGGGGTCGGTGACTGGCGGTTCGTTTTCTCACCGTCCGGTGAATTCACCGCATCGGGCCACGGCAGAACGGGCTATCAGGTGCGCGACACGCTGGATGGTGCGTTGATCGGTCCGCTGCTGGGTGAGCACGCCGCCTCGTTCGCCGGTTTCATCGCCTTCAGCGGGAATGAACAGGCGCTTATCACGCCGTCTGACGATGATGGCTTCAGAACCTGGAAGAAGCCGCCGCGGACCGATCGCACGCGCGTCGAGGGCCAGGCTGTCTGGCCGCCGGCGCTCGACAGCCCCGTCGTTGTCGCGCCGGACGCATCCAGGGTGGTTACCGCCCGCCGCAGCGGGCACGTCCACATCGTGGCGACCGATGCTGGCCTGTCGGCGCTCGCCGATGCGGCCGAGGATGTCAGTTACATCGGGCACCAGGGCGCCGTTCGGTCTCTCGCCATCAGCAGCCGTACCGGTCTCGTCGCGAGTGTGGGAGATGACAGCAAGCTGCGCTTCTGGCACTTGGACAGCGGCCTGCCGACCAGCGAGGTCCTGGAAATCGCCGCAGGCGACATCACAAAGATGGACTTCTCGGACACGGGAAGCCAGCTTGCGGTCCTGGACGGGAACAGGCTGCTGCTGGTCGATGTCCTCGCCGCCACCATTGCCCACGAAATCGATTTCGTCGAAACCCAGACCGACCTGGTGTTCGTCGACGACGAGAGACTGTTCGTCGGCAGCAGCAGCGGCAATCTGCAGTCGTTGACGCGAAACGACTCGGGGCAGTGGAACAAGGTGCAGGTTTGGGAAGGCGATGCCGCCGTCACTCACCTGGCGCTGTCCCCGGACGGCCGGCTGCTCGTCATGTCCGATGCCGACAGCCTCGTTCAGCAGATCAACCTGGAGACGGGCCAGCTGAAACCGAAATCGGTGGCGCTTCCGTCGCGCGTTCTCGACGTCAGCTTTTCTCCCATCGGCTCACGCGTGCTGGTCAGGACAGAGCGCTGGATGCACGAGCTTAGCGCGTCGCCCTCCGGACTGATCTGGTCCGATGCGATCTACCTCCCGAGAGTTGCCGGCGCGGCCAACATGTCATTCCGGCGTTCCGAGCCGGGCAGCGTCTACCTGCCTGTCGTTATCGAGGGACGCATTCGGTTGGAACAGTTCAAGTTCAGCGATCAGGATGGCGAAGGTCTGTTCGGGAGCCAGGCCGAGTTGCTCGATCTCTGGGCCTCGAGGCTTTCGTCCGGCGGGTAGAGAATCGAAGCGTCCGGCTAACGCTCGTCTCCGCGCAACGTCCTGACGAGCAGCTCCAGGCCGGCCGCGGTCGCCCGGCGCCCGGCAACCGGCATGCCTACGGATACCGGCACGCGCGCGAACAACCGGCCCGGGATCTTCCTCAACCCGCCGTCCCGGCGGCGGCTGAACCAGCTGCCCCACAGGCGGCCCAGAGACACCGGCACGACCGGCACCGGTCGGCGCTCCAGCACGCGCTCGATCCCCGGCCTGAATCTCTGAATCTCCCCGTCATAGGTGATGCCTCCTTCGGGGAAGATGCAAACTACGTTGCCGTCGGCCAGTTCCGCGTCAATGGCCTCGAAGGCGGCCTCCATCATGGCCTCGTCTTCGCTGGCCGACGCGATCGGGATGGCCTTGGCATGCCGGAAAATGGCATTGAGCACCGGCGTCTCGAAGACTTTGTAGTACGTGACGAAACGCATCGGCCGCTTGAGGCAGCCGGCCAGCAGTATCGGATCCATGTAGCTGACGTGGTTACAGACGACGATCGCGGGACCGTGCTCAGGGACGCGATCGACACCGGACAGCCGCACGCGATAGAAAACAGTGATGATGATCCACGCGAGGAACCGGAGCAGGAACTCGGGCAGCAGGGAGTAAATGTAAATGGCTACCACGCCGTTCAGGACGGCGAGAACCACGAACAACTGCGGGATGGACAGGCCAGCGCCCAGCAGGACGATCGCGAGTAGCGATGCGATCACCATGAAGATGGAGTTGATGATGTTGTTCGCGGCGATAACGCGAGACAGGTGTTTGCGCTCTGTCCGATGCTGAATCAGGGCGTACAGCGGGACGCTGAAGACGCCACCGAATGCGCCGATCATCATCAGGTCGAACAGGACGCGAAGACTGCCGGGCCGTGCAAGAAACTCGCCGACGCTTGCGACCGTCGTTGCCGCGGGCAGCGGTTGTGCAAAGAAAAGGTCTACGGCAAACAGGCTGAGTCCAATCGAGCCGAACGGCACCAGTCCTAGCTCAATGCGGTGACGAGAGAGGCGTTCGCACAGCAGTGAGCCGATACCGACTCCAACGGCGAATGCGACCAGCAGGCACGTCGTAATGATCTCGGTACCGAACAGGACCTCCTTGGTGTATCCCGGCAGCTGTACGGTCATGACTGTGCCGAAGAACCAGAACCATGAGATGCCCATGATCGAAAGGAAGACGCTGCGCTCTTGCCTCGCGAAACCGATGATGCGGATGGTCTCGCGGGCGACGTTCCAGTTGATCTTGAGGCCCGGATCGACAGCGGGCGTCGTCGGGATGCTGCGAGAAGCCAGGTAGCCAAACAGCGCAACGACGATCAGGCAGCCGGACAGCAAATACTGCCTGTCCGGATCCAGTGCGACGGCCACGCCGCCGACAATCAGTCCAATGATGATCGCGATGTACGTGCCGGCCTCGACGAGCGCGTTGCCGCCGACGAGTTCGCGATTCGACAGGTTCTGGGGCAGATAGGCGAACTTGACCGGCCCGAACAACGTCGATTGGAAACCCATCATGAACAGCACGAGCAACAACAGGATATAGCTCTCGGTAACCAGCGCTGCAGTGGCGATCAGCATCAGCACGATCTCGAAGAGCTTTATGCGCCGAAACAGCAGGGACTTTTCGTACTTGTCTGCCAGCTGTCCCGCGGTCGCTGAGAACACGAAGTAGGGCAGGATGAACAGTGCCGCTGCCACGTTGGTCAGCTGGGCCGGCTGCATTTCCAACAGGACGATGCCCTGGAAGGCGACCAGGATGATCAGACCATTCCTGAAAATGTTGTCGTTCAGCGCTCCTAGGAACTGCGTGGCGAAATAGGGAAGGAAACGACGCTGTCCCAGCAGGCTGAATTGGCTGCTTTCAGGCAAAACGCTCTCTCGAGGCGATGAAGTGCCAACTGTACCGGATTTTCTCTGTCGATCAGCGAGGCGATGCCGCCAGCCGAAGGGCATTTCCGCCGATGCTCGCCAGAAATGTGATGTCGCGCTCTTTTCCAGTCCGAATTCTGCGAACTCACGCGGGTTCGTTCAGTTGACAGCGGTGCTAAGATCGTTCCAGGAACCGTTCTATTTCTGTACCAAATAGCCAATTTATGAGAGTTGTCTGCCTAACCGTCGTTGTCTGCCTGGTAGCTGCGTGCGCCGAAGAGCCGCAACCGCGCTCTGTCCAGCAGTTCCTGGATGACGAGATATCGCTGGAGGCAGCCATGGTTCGCTGTTCCGCGAACCGGGGTCAGACGCGATACGATGCTGAGTGCGTCAACGCTCGCGAGGCGCTGAATATCATCGCCGCGCGGGAAGAACGGCAGCGGCAGGCAGAATTGGAAGCGCAGTCGGAGAAAAAGCGCCGGGCGCTGAGACGCACACTGGACGCAAGGGCCGAGGCCCGGAAGCGCGCGGCGGAGCAGGAGCGCCTCCGCGAAGAAGCGGCCTACCTCGCCCAGTTCGGCGAGCTGCCGCCGGCCGCTGTCACCGAAGAAGACGACGACATCAGTGGCAACGCGCCGAAGGCGGTATTGCCGACGGGCCCGGTTGAAGAAAAGCCGGTTGTTGGCAGGCCGATGCCCAGCCCGGTAGACGGCGGCAATGCGCCCGGGGTCACGGTTGCACCCGAGGAACCCGAGGAACCCGAGGAACCCGAACAGTCGGACCTGTCACAGATTCGCGAAGAACTCCGCAACCGGCAGCAGCCGGACTAGGGCCTGTTCACGCTGTGCGGATGCGCCCTGCCGGAGCCCATTTTTTTGCCCAGCAAGGCGAAAGGAGCGCCGTTTAGCACCGCTAAACAAGCGAGTGACAACGCCGCTGGCGGAAGAATGGATTCGGCCCGTAGGGTTATCACTGAAAAAGCGTCACTGAGCGCTGCCTGTCGTTCGACTTGCGCTTGACTCAATGCCACCCCTCGCACCAATCCAACGTTGGCGTTTTTTCAGGGACACCAGGCTGCATCCCCACAGCGCAAACAGGCACTCGGCCAGAATACTTACCTTACCTATAGATCCTCTTCGGGATCCGGCATACCAAACGTTCTAACCGTGGATTCCCGGGGCTCTTCAGGCTCAACCGAATTTCCCGCTGTGGTCCCGGCCTGCATGCCGGGTTGCGTCGGCAGCCGGCTCGTCTGGCGAGTCAACAGCTGGACGAAGTCATTGGCTATGTTCGGCGCGATGTTCGGCGAGCTGGCGAACACCTTTTCGGGCGTCATATCCGCTCGGCCGTAGAATGCAGCATTCGCCTTCCGGTCCATCGTGACGCCCGAGCCCTCGAACGAGACGCCGGCGAACAAACCTCGACTCCTGGAATAGGACACAACCTCGGCCTTCATGGCCAGGTCGGTCGCTACGCCCGTGGCCCGTCCGATCGGCCCCGCCGCGACGGAGGCGTCGGCGCCCAGCGTCAGCTTGCCGTTGCTGATGCCGTCTACGCCCTTTCGGGTTTTGAAGACCAGGATGACGTCCGTCGACTGGGCACCGATCTGCCAGCCGATACTGCCGCCGGTGAGTGCGATAAACGCCGGGTTGCTCCAGGAATTGTCGTCCTGGCGCACCACGATGACGCCCTTGCCCCGACGTGCGCCGACGCCAAAACCGACCTTGACGACGTTGGGCACGACGGCGATCGCGTAGGCGCGTGACAACAGCGAGGGCGGGATCGACTGCTCCGGTATGCGCAGTAGCTGGTCGATCACGTCGGCGGCGTCGGCGACGCGCTGTTCCTCGCGCGTCGCCGCGAATGCATTGAATGAAAGTAGGAGTCCTGTCGCGAGGACGATAACGGCGGTGGTTCGAAACTTCATGATCGGATCCGTGAGTTGTCAGGCGCTTTATGCGTTCTTAACCCTGAACATAATGTGAACGAAAAGTTCAATGATACGCTGAATTAGCGCGCTAGGGCGCCCTGTGCGCGGACGCGACCGGGGGAAGCGGGCAGTTCAGCGCGGCGCAGACGGTGCGCAGCAGCTCTGCTTCCACCGATGTCGTTTTTTCGTCCTCTTTAACCGTGGCGCTCAGCGAGCGGATCAGCAGCTCCTTGCCGTCACCATTGAGGGCGTTCAGCAGTCTCAGGCTAGAGTCCAGTGTCGCGGCCTCATCCTCCTGTGCCG